>JANTGK010000040.1 GCA_024762935.1 Candidatus Peregrinibacteria bacterium
TCTTGATACTCAGGGGCACGCCAGGAGATAATCGGCCTTCCATAATTGATGCCATTATTTTTTGGAGCTGGTTTCTTTTTGCTCATAATATTTATAAGTATTCTCTTGATTATTACACAAAAGAGCTTTTTTTTCAAGGAAGTGTTGAGAAATTTCGAATTTAGATGATACTAAAACCATAAAGTGAGTAATTCATTATTTTTTTGTTGTGTAACTCTGTTTCTCCCGTTAGTATCGGAGTACTTTCTTTTTTATTTGATAATGAATATCAATTGGAATGTCGATGAGCGTCCGTATTCAGACGAAGAGGCAAAAACTTTGCTGGCTCCACTTATGTCAGAAGAATCTACTGATTGGCACTATAATAAACACCATAAAGGTTATGCTGCAGCACTGAATAAAATTGAAGCTGATCTGGAACAAGTCAGTAAAGATGGAGTGAATGGAAATTACTCTCAATTTGGAGAGCTAAAACGAAGACAGCCATTTAATCATGCAGGAGTTGTTCTCCATAATGTTTTTTGGGAGAACATTGGTGGAGACGGAGATACATCTGCTGCTCCAAAAGTTCTTGCGCAAATAGAAAAAGATTTTGGATCATACGATGCCTGGAAACAAGATATGATTGCCACGACTATGTCTGCAAAATTGGGAGGATGGGCTGTTCTTACTCATGATCATCTTCTTTCTGGAAAGCTTATGAACGTACTCGTTGATGAACATCAAAATGGTGCCATTTGGGGTGGGATGCCGCTTATTGCACTCGACATGTTTGAGCATGCGTACTATCACAAAAACGGACCGGATCGAATGACCTTCATCAATAACTTTTTCGAAAACCTCCATTGGGGAAGAATTGAAAAAAGATGGCAACATGGTGAGTAATTAATAATTGAGAAGAGAGAATTAAGAATGAAATATAAAACCCCTGTAAAAGGGGTTTTATTATGAAGAGAAAGGCGATGAGTGTAAGAGAGAGAAAGAATATCTCAGAAAAAAAATATTTATTTCTTGTATGTCTTTTGGGTATTTGGTTTTATCTCAAAAGAACATGAAGTTGTATTTACAATAAAATAGTTCGTGCGTGCGAGAAGTTCCATGAGTATTTTCTGAATCTCATCATAGTCGTTTGTTTCTGTATCACAATAAAATACAATGATTGGCCCCGTTTCTGTATTTTGAAAAATAATAATTCGTGTTTGTTGAATCTGGAAAAGAATACCATGTCCATCATGTTGTTTATCTCCTTCTATGTTAGAGATGTCAGAATGATTTGATGTTGAGATACCATCCCAAAGGGGGCGCAAAGAGTCTGAGAGGTGATCCCCCATTTATATGCAAAAAAGAAAGGCGGACATTCTAAATTCTTTTTTTTTCTTGTCAATTTCTTTTTTATATTTTTACACAAAAAATTATTGCCAAGAAGAGTAAAACACAATATATTGGTGTTTGTATTAAAAATAACCACAAGATGTAGGAATTTGTAAACGACAGATTCTTACATTCGTCTTTTTTCAGAAATAAAACACATATTGGAAATTTTTAATTCTTAATTTTTAATTCTTAATTACTCATGTCTTTACATAAAATTCAAAAACGAAACGGTGCTATTACTGATTTTCATTCAGAAAAAATTGAAAAAGCTCTTTTTTCTGCTGCAAAATCTGTTGGGGGAGAGGATTCTTTTATGGCAAAAAATCTTACAGAAAAAGTATGTGTTGTTCTCGAAACAGAGTTTAAAGATGCCATACCGACAGTTGAACAAGTGCAAGATGTCGTCGAAAAAATTCTGATTGAAGAGGGGCATGCACAAACAGCAAAGGCATATATTCTCTATCGCGAAAAAAAGACAGAAATCCGAGAAGATAAAAAAGTTACAGTTGAAGTTGAATCAACTATTTCAGAATATCTTAATAAACTCGATTGGCGGGTGAATGCAAATTCTAATCAAGGCTATTCGCTGGGAGGAATGATTCTCAATACCGCTGGAAAAGTGACCGCCAATTATTGGCTCAGTCATATTTATCCGCGGAACATTGGTGATGCACACAGAAATGGTGATTACCACATTCATGACCTCGATATGTTTTGCGGGTATTGTGCGGGATGGAGTCTGCGAGCACTGCTCGAAGAAGGTTTTAATGGTGTCCTCGGGAAGACCGAATCGGGGCCACCAAAAAATTTAACGAGTGCTGTTTCACAGATGGTGAATTTTCTCGGAACACTTCAAAATGAGTGGGCAGGGGCGCAGGCCTTTAGTAGCTTTGATACCTATTTGGCTCCATTTGTAAAAAAACATGCAATGGAAATCGAGCAAGAACTTACAGAGGCAGAAATTGAATTCCCTTCAGATCAGGCAAAGCAAGAATATATCGATGAAAGAACGTACAAATACGTGCACCAGAATATTCAGAGTTTTGTTTTTAATCTCAATGTTCCGAGTAGATGGGGAACACAGACTCCTTTTACAAATATCACACTCGATTGGGTCTGCCCAGAAGATCTGAAAGAAAAATATCTTCTCCTGGGGGGAGAACCTTTTGCCTATAAATGTGGAGAACTTCAAAAAGAAATGGATATGATCAACAAGGCATATATAGAAGTAATGACAGCAGGGGATGCCAAGGGGCGAGTGTTTACATTCCCGATTCCGACCTACAATATTACGCCAGATTTTCATTGGGAAAGCCCAAATACAACTCTTCTTTTTGAGATGACTGCAAAATATGGAATGCCATATTTTCAAAATTTTCTGAATTCTGATCTCAAACCAAACCATGTGCGAAGTATGTGTTGCCGACTTCAACTCGACTTGAACGAACTCCTCAAACGTGGAGGAGGCCTCTTTGGCTCAGCTGAAATGACAGGGTCGATTGGTGTGGTGACCATTAATTCCGCTCGTATCGGGTATACCTGTAGAGGGGACAAAGAAGCTTTTAAAAAGCGAATTGGACATTTAATGGAGCTGGCAAAAACCTCACTTGAGATAAAAAGAGAAGTGGTACAAAAATGGATTAATCGTGGACTCTTTCCGTTTACAAAGCGATATCTCGGAACACTCAAAAATCATTTTTCTACCATAGGAATAAATGGTCTTAATGAAGCTATTCTTAATTTTACTGAAGGGGAACATGATATTGCTGATGAATGGGGGCAAGACTTTGCAGAAGAAATCCTCGATTATATGCGGGAAAAACTTACAGAATACCAAAATGAAAGTGGAAATCTCTATAATCTTGAGGCCACTCCAGCAGAGGGAACAACGTACCGTTTTGCGAAAGAAGACAAACGAAGGTATCCGGAAATTCTTCAGGCAGGAACAGAGGAGGCTCCGTATTATACCAATTCTTCTCAGCTTCCGACAGAGTATACTGATGATGCCTTTGAGGCACTAGAACTCCAAGATAGATTACAAACAAAATATACGGGAGGAACAGTTCTACACTTGTACATGGGAGAGAGAATTTCAGACTCAGAAGCCTGTAAAAAACTGGTGAAAACGGTGCTCACCCAGTTTCGACTCCCATACATCACCGTTACACCTACGTTTAGTATTTGTCCGAAACATGGATATCTTTCTGGTGAACATGACTTTTGCCCGAAGTGTGATGCGGAGATTGGGTATACTGGGGGAGATAACATCCACACTTTAGAGAGGAAGAGGTTTGTTTCAGAGAGGGCGAAATTAATGACAAATGACAAATTACAAATGACAAATTATCCCCGGCACTCATGAAGGAAAAGAAAGATAATGTTGTTTGGGATAAAAGTTATCAATTTGCTTTGCGAATTGTGAAATTGTCACAATATCTTACAAATGAGAAAAAAGAGTTTGTTCTATCAAGACAAGTTCTAAAAAGTGGTACATCTATTGGTGCGAATATCGAAGAGGCTATGGGAGGGCAATCGAAGAAGGATTTTCTTTCAAAGATATCCATCTCATATAAAGAGGCCTGTGAAACGAGATACTGGCTTATGCTACTTCGAGATTCCAATATTATTGATGATAATCTTGTAAAGTCGTTATTGCACGATTGTCAGGCAGTAATAAAAATTATCGCAAAAATTCAAGTGACAACAAAGAAAAATTTGTAATTGGTCATTTGTAATTTGTAATTTTCTATTTTCCCTTTTCTATGACCCAAACAGTCACTGTTCCCAAAAATAATCCCCAGAAGACATCTTGCCAGGATGAACGCACTCGTTGTGAAGTCTGGACTCGTGTTATGGGCTATCACCGGCCAGTTCAAAACTTTAATGTCGGAAAAAAATCTGAGCACTACAGTCGGACACATTTTTCTGAGAGTGAGAGTGTAAATTCGAAGTTTTGCAAAAAATATTCATAAGGGTGCTACAGATGTTTTTATTAAAGATTGCCGTAGGCATCCAATCAGCTTATGGCTTGCAGCTTATAGCGAAAAGCTTTTCATGAAATTTTCTGCCATTCAACGGCTTACCCTCCTTGATTATCCAGGGCATACGGCGTGTACTCTCTTTACACCGGGATGTAATTTTCGGTGCCACTACTGCCATAATTCAGAATTTGTTTTGCCAGAAAAATTGAAAAAAATTGAAAAAGATTTTATTCCTGAGGAATCAATTTTCGCATTTTTACAAAAACGAAAAGGTCTTTTAGAAGGGGTTTGCATTACTGGGGGGGAGCCGACGATTCATAGGGGTCTTCCAGAATTTATAAAAAAAGTTCGGAAACTTGGATACAACATAAAACTGGATACAAATGGTTCCAATCCAAAAATGCTCCACCAATTGATTGATGAAAAATTGGTAGATTATGTGGCGATGGACGTGAAGTCAGGGAACAGGGAAGAATTAATAATAAACAATGATTCGAAACAGTTTTGTGGGGTAAGTGTTGATGAATCTGCTTTGAGAAAATCTCGAGATCTTTTGATGAATTCTGGAATTGAATATGAGTTTCGGACAACTCTTGTAAAAGAATTTCATGATGATTATGAATTTATAAATATTTTACAGTGTATTTCTGGGGCAAAACGATATTATTTACAGAATTTTCGTTCACGTGGAGGATGTTTAGATAAAAAATGGGAACAATATTCTGGTTTTTCAGAAAAAGAACTCCATAAGCGAATGATTACTGCCAAGAAATATGTAGAGAATTGTGAAGTTCGTATCTAATAATAAATATAACTATAATGAATGGGTGAATATATCGTCTCAGAACAGAAAAAGTGGTATGGGGAGAAATGCACCTGTGAGTAATAAAACATATACAACAGCCCTAAAAATTATGTATTTTTTGATAAGATATTAAGAAGGTGTACAAACGATTGAAACACGCTAGACAATAGTTATTGTATTTCCTCAAGCCTATTTTTTATGTTCATAAAATATCTCGCAAAAGAGAGCCATTTTACAAAAAAGAAAAAGAATTGATTTTTCGATAAAAACACTATATCTTGTTGTTTGTGCTGAAAACAAACACAACATATTGATTTCTATTCCCCCATACTTGAAATGAAGATTACGCAAATAAAAAAACGAAATGGAGATATAGTTCCTTTCGAAATGGATCGAATTGTAGAAGCGATTCGAAAAGCAGAAGAAAGTGCAAAAAAAATATATTCTGAAGGATTTGCAGAATCCATGGGAGAAGAAATTCTAGAGCACCTAAAAGATATGTGTTTACAAAATGATTTCATCCCTACTGTTGAAAAAATTCAGGATTTAGTAGAGAAAGTATTGGTAGAAAGTGGAAATTTTGAAATTGCAAAGGTATATATTCTCTATCGAGCTGAACATGCTCGACGTCGAGCAGAGGAGCGACTTGAACAACTCGAAAAAATAGATAAAGAGCTTTTAAAGGTGACAAAACGAAATGGCCGGAAACAAATCTTTAAAAAAGAAAAATTAAAGAAGTCCTTTTCGTACGCACAAAAAGGATATGAAAAAAACTGCACGTTTGATGAGCTTTTTGACATTATTAAGTTAATGGTTGTTGATGGGGTAGAAACAAGTACGCTCATTAATACGATGAGAAAGGCAGCGGTAGATCTCGTGACAGTTGAAAATACAGACTGGCAACATGTAGCGGGAAGGCTTTATGTTGTAGAGCTCTATGGAGAGGCAACTCGAAACAGAAAAATGAAATATTCTGAAATCTATACTCCAAAGAAGTTTTTGGAGCACATGAATGATTATATTGAGAAGAAATTCTATTACACTGAATTTAAAGACTCATATACCGATGATGAATTATTAAAAGCCGCAAAATTTATCGATAAAAGTCGTGATTATGAGTACGGATACTCTACTATGCTTGCATTCAATAAGCGGTATCTTCTCAATCCAAATAAAGTTGTTTGTGAGCTCCCTCAGGAGATGTATTTAACAGTAGCACTTTTTCTTGCTATTCCTGAAAAAAAAGAAGAACGGCTTCACGTGGTAAAAAACATTTATAATATTTGTTCTCAACAAAAACTGAGTCTCCCAACACCGACGTTATTAAATGCTCGTACTAACTATCATCAGCTTTCGAGTTGTTTCAAACTCAATCTCGATGATGATCTTCGTGGTATTTATCATCAAATTGAGAATATGGCTCAGATTTCAAAATTTGGTGGTGGCATTGGAGCGTACCTCGGAAATGTCCGATCAAAGGGGTCTATGATTCGGTATGTAAAAAATGCTTCTGGAGGAGTGATTCCATGGGTGCGCGTCATGAATGATACGGCTACTGCTGTGAATCAGTTGGGAGCACGAAATGGAGCTATTTCACCAACACTTGATATCTGGCATAGAGATATTCATGATTTTTTAAATCTTCAAACAGAAACCGGGGATATACGCGGAAAAGCATTTGATGTTTTTCCGGCAGTTTCCGTTCCTGATCTCTTTATGAAACGCGTTGAAGAAAATGGAAGCTGGACACTCTTTGATCCGTATGAAGTGGAACAGTTAACTGGAAAAAGGTTACAGGATTTATTTTGCGATGAGTTTGAAGAGCTCTACACTCAATGTGAAAATAATAAACGTTTTACGATGAAAGAAACGGTTCTCGCAAAAGATCTTATGAAAACTGTTCTCAAGACAACCGTTGAAACGGGGATGCCATACGTCTTTTTCCGTGATACGGTAAACCGAGTAAACCCAAATAAACATGCGGGGAATATTTATTCAACACAGCTCTGTACTGAAATCTGTCAAAATACTTCTCCCTCAAAATTTATCAAAGAGACATCAGAAGGAAATAAGCTTTCTATAGAACACAAAATGGGAGACACGGTGGTTTGTAACCTTGCCTCTATTAATATCGCAAAGGTAAATACTCAAGAAGAAATAGATGAAGTCTTTCCAACAGCGATGCGGGTACTTGATAACGTCATTACTTTAAATTTTTATCCGATTGAAGAGGCAGAATATACTGCTAAGAGATATCGTTCAGTTGGACTCGGGTTTATGGGACTTGCAGAATATCTCGCCTGTAACCAGCTTGCATATGATAAGAAGGAGGCACGTGATGTTACGGATAAACTCTTTGAAAAATATGCATTTGCAACTCTTCAAGAGTCAAAAAATCTGGCGGAGGAGCGTGGGGAATATAAACTCTTCCGAGGGTCTGAATGGGAGAAGGGAATCTTTTTTGGTCGAGATGAAGAGTGGTATCAAAAAAATACCAAAAACGGAAAGAAGTGGTCTCACCTTATGTCAGAGGTAAAAGAAAAAGGGCTTCGGTTTTCTTATCACCTCGCTCCTGCTCCAAACACTTCAACTGCTGGAGTCGTGGGCACAACGGCTGGACTCCTTCCTATATATAAACGACTTTTTGTAGAGACCAACAGTATTGCTCCAGTAGTAACGGTAGCACCAAAACTCTCTCAAGAAAATTTCTGGTTCTATAAAGAATATCAACGGATGAATATGGAAGATGTCATTGATATGTTTGGAGTTATTTATAAATGGATTGACCAATCTGCTTCGTTTGAATGGATGATTAACCCTGCAGAAACCTCGCCAGTTGACCTCTATGGATATTACTTAAAGTCATGGAAAGAGGGGATTAAAACCGTCTACTATGTACGTTCAATGTCTGGAGAGATGAAAGAAGACACCTGTGTGAGCTGTTCGGGGTAAAAATCAATTACCAATTACAAATTACGAATGTTCCATTGAAGAAATTTAAAATTTTTTTAAAATTATGACATCTGAGAAAAAACATCTCATGCAAAAAAAGAAGCTCTTTAATCCAAAGGGAAATGATGAAATCGAAAACCGAACCATTATTAAAGGGAATATTACGGGGCTTTTTAATCTCAATGATGTAAAATACTCATGGGCAAAACCGATGTATCAGGTGATGGTAGGAAACTTCTGGCTGCCAGAAAAAGTATCTGGTTTGGGAGATGATGCTACGATGTACAAACATCTTTCACCAGCAGAACAGCAAGCCTATAAAGGGGTCATTTCCTTTTTGACCTTTTTAGACAGTCTTCAAACAGTGAATCTCCCAAATTTTTCTGATTACATTACTTCACCCGAAGTAAATCTTCTTTTGGCGATTCAATCGTATCAAGAAGCCATCCATTCACAGTCATATACTACTATTCTCGAAACAGTCGTTGATGCAAAAGAACGAGAGGAGATCTATTACTTTTGGCGAGACGATAAAGTATTGCTCGATCGAAACACATATATTGGTGATCTCTATCAGCAATTTATTGATAAGCCAACAGATTCAAACTTTTTTCAAGCACTCATTGCTAATTACCTGCTCGAAAGTATTTATTTTTATAATGGATTTGCCTTTTTTGATACCCTTGTATACAACCAAAAAATGGTTGCAACTGGTCGTATGATTTCATACATACGACGAGATGAGCTCACTCACGTGACGATATTCGCAAACATTATAAAGGCTATTGAAAAGGAATTTCCTGAAATTTATGACGTAGAGGTTATAAATAAAATGATGGCTACGGCAGTAGAGCAAGAAATTAAATGGACAAATCATATCATTGGAGATGGTATTCCTGGGATGAGTAAAGAATCAACCGCTGTTTATACAAAATGGCTTGCAAATAAAAGACTTCAACTGTTGGGGGTTGATCCACTCTATCCAGATGTGATGAAAAATCCATATAAACATCTGGAGCATATGGAAGACAATAATTCAGAAAAAACAAACTTTTTTGAGTCTACTGTTGTAAACTATACGCAGTCGAGTTCTATGAAAGGATCGTGGGACTTCTAAAAATTTAGAATAAAGAATGAAGAATTAAAAATTAGGGGCACAATACTCTAGCCCCCAGAGGAGCCTATAAAATGTTGAGAAATCTTTGAAAGACGAGGAAACAAGACAAAATCATAGCGAGGCGTACTTATTGGTACGTTGAACGGATTTTGGTGTAGTTGACAAAGTATTTCGAGAGTTACTCAGTATTTTTATCTAGTTAAAAATTCGTACATAAAAATCAGGGACTTCAGGAAGGACTATTTTTCGAATAGCTTTTATTCCGCCTGCTGTTTGAATACGAATACTCGATGCAGCAGGATCAGTAATATCAACAAGGGCAATATCAAATATATTTCCTCCCTTTGATATTTTTAAAGGGGAGGGGAGAGCTCCTGGTTTTTCCACAGCAATGCTAATAGTTTGTCCATTTTCTACTACTCGAATCCCTACATCTTTATAATCCCATTTGCAGGCACTGTTACAACCATCTGTATCAATAAGGTTTCCATCATCACATTCTTCTGTTAAATCGGGTTCCACAACGGTATTTCCGCAGCAGAGATTTGCAGCAATAATTTGATATGTAGCCAGGACATCCTCTGCGGTTTCAGGGTGATAATAGAGGTTTGGACTGGTAGCAATTTCTTTCAGGAGTTCATGGTCTGCATTTGGTCCAAGACCAATGGTAAAAAGAGTAATGCCATCATTTTTTATGTCTGTTGCTGCCTGTCGTACATCACTAGGAGGATCATCCCATGAGGGGATTCCATCAGAAAGAAATACAATAACTTCAGGAGTACTTCCTCCACGCCATGTCGGTTGAAGGTGTGCGGTGGTAAGAGCAGTAGTCATATATGTTCCTCCTCCTGGGACAATGGCATCAATCTGTGATTTTACAAAGGTGTAATCATTCGTCATATCGGCATCAAGTGTGGCTGTATCAGAAAAAGAAACAATGGCTATTTCATGAAAAAGAGGATTAAGTAAATCCACAAACCCTTTTGTTGCTGTTACGACATCAGTAAGGTAACCACCACCCATTGATCCTGAGCGATCAATAATAAGGGTAATATCGATATTATTTTCACAAAGAGGTGAGTCCGCCTCTGCTTTTTCAGAAAAAGAGAAAGAAGTACAGAGAAATACTCCGATACAGAGTATTGAAAAAATCTTTCGAGAGATTTGTTGTGCCATGCAAAGAGAAGTATTCATAAGATTTAGAGATCACTTCGGAGCCAGATTCTTCCATCGACAAGGTCAGCGCCTGTCGGATTGTCTGTGCGAACTTCTATAATGAGCCCATCAGTAGCCTTAATGCTTCCTCCTTGTACTTCAAGTTTTGTATTCGGTGTGGTGGTCCCAATTCCTATATTTCCGGTAACAGTGCTATACATGTCGTTTCCAAGGATTTCCCAGTCAGTATCTGCTCCAGCTGTTCCACCAGTAAGGTCAGTGGCACATTGCCACACTCCTCCAATATATTTTAATATCTCATTATCAGTACAAACTACTCCGCTAATATCTGTTGTTCCTGTGCCCGACCCGCCATCATCTGCACATTGCCACGCTCCGCCAATATATTTTAAAATTTGACCATCGCCACATCCAGCAGTGATGATTCCTATATTACTTCCTACCATTTGAAGTCCTCCATCAAGAATAAGACCCCGAATACCAGCAAGTTCTCCAGAGATGACATCTTCTGTTGTAAGGCAATTGAGTCCTTCATTATCACAAAAATGAGTAGCTCCAACTTTTCCTTCGACATCTACTTTTAGATCTGCTGATAGGCTCGTGTTTCCAATTCCTACTCCACCGAGGGTGTTAGAAAAAATATCATTTCCCTGAAGGTTTATGTCACCTGTTCGTTCCCAACTACTCGCATTATGTGCAACAGTATTCCAGTCAGAAGAATAGAGGGGGTCAAGAGGGTTTTTTGGAGAGGGGGCCCAAGCTGCATAAGTGACACTAATGCCGAGGGCAAAAAGAAATCCTAGGATGAGAAAACCAGTTCGTGAAGTAAGATTCTTTAAAATTGACATAAGAAAAAATAAACAGTTTTTTTGTACAGTATTTTCTCTTTTCTGTCAAAAATATCTATGGAGCAACAGTAATAGATGGGACTTTTTGTGGGAGAACTTGTGCCCCTCCTCCTTCTAGCCCAAGTTCACCAAACCATTCATGTCCCCAACAGTACATTTCATCATTTGATCGGTATCCGCAGGTATGATTTTCTTCACTGGCGATTCTAAGCCAATCCGTATAGTGGCTTCCACAACCACTGGGAGTACAGACTTCTGTAGGGAAAAGGCGTTGAGTGGTGGTTCCAT
>JANTGK010000041.1 GCA_024762935.1 Candidatus Peregrinibacteria bacterium
TCCCTGCTCCCTGTTCCCTGCTCCCTGTTCCCTGTTCCCTGTTCCATGTTCCCTGTTCCCTGTTCCGTGTTCCCTGTTCCCTGTTCCGTGTTCCCTGTTCCATGTTCCCTGCTCCCTGTTCCCTGCTCCCTGCTCCCTGTTCCCATGATACTTCAGGGTTTCACCCTGAAGGAGAGAAATATCGGGTTCTTCAAAATAGCTCTGAACGTATCCATAGGGCAGTTCCTTTATATGTATTAATTGTATACTTCTCCTCATTATGCATGATAGTTAAATAATTCTCAATTCTCAATTCTCAATTCTCAATTCTCAATTCTCAATTCCTCACCCAACTCCCCGTAACACTCCCAGCAATAGCACCCGAAATATTTCCCTTCTCAAAAGCATTAAAAATAAAAAGAGGAAGATTTTTTTCTTGTGCAAGAGCAAAAGCAGTAGCATCCATTATCTGTAAACCCTGATGTAAGGCATCTGAATAGGTGAGGTTCTCAAGTTTTTTTGCATCTGGATTTATCTCGGGGTTTGAATCATACACTCCTGATACTTTTGTTCCTTTAAAAACTGCATCAGCACGTATTTCCAGTGCTCGTAATACAGCAGCTGAATCAGTAGTAAAAAATGGATTCCCTGTTCCACCAGCAAAAATAACAATATCTCCAGATTCTAGTGCTGATATCTCTGCATCAGGTGAATGTATTTCTGTAAGATTCATACACGGATATGGCGAAAATATTCGAACCGAAGCTCCACTTTTTTCCAAACTTCTCTTCAGTACAGCAGCATTAAGAACAGTGGCTGTCATTCCTATTGCATCAGAATCAGTCGAAGCAAGCCCAAATTCTGCACTATCTCGCCCTCTCCAAATATTTCCTCCTCCAATAACAATCGCTATTTGCACATCAGATTTTCGCGCTTGCTGTATCTCAGAAACAAGAAATTGAGTTTTTTCAGAAGAAAAAGCCCTCTCGCCAAGAGCTTCACCAGAAAGTTTTAACAGTATTCTCTTCATAATATATACAAAAAACAAAGAAAGAGTATCACTTCTCATTGCTCATGACTACGTCCAATAAAATACCTGCAAGAGATGTAAAAAATCTTTTTCCTTTTCCTAAAAAACGATATACAATTCCCGCAGTTTTTCTTTTGAACTTTTTATGAAAAAATTTTCCCTACTTGCTCTCCCTCTGCTTATCTTTGCAGGGTGTAGCCTCTTCCCGAATACTCCTCCAAAAGAGGATGCCACCCCAAGCGATCCGATAGCAGCCTACAACATGCTCTCAGAAAAAAACAGAAATGCTTGGAAAGACGTTATTTTAGATATGATTCCAGAAATCGATCAATATGAAATAAGCGAAACAGACTTCACGCTAAAAGGAACTGGCCGAATTGAAGATATTGACGGAGACATCAATGTTTCCCTTACGGCTGAAAATGCATCAGATACAACAAATCCTGATAATGTAAAAATGAAATCAAAGATTACCCTTGGAGGAAATCTTGCCTCTGCCATGATGACAGGGGAAGTAAAAGGAATCTTAGAAATGGTTGTTTCAGATGCCAGCATATTTGCCTCACTCAAGGAACTCAGTGTAGACGTCCCAAATATCCCCACATCAGAAATAATGAATCAAATAGACCCTCTAATTGGAAAATGGTATGGAGATACATTTGAAACACTCAATGAAAACATTGGAGAGGGAATAGATCTTCAGAAAATTTTTGCAAAAAAAGCAGTCGGTCCAGCAGAAATGAGAAAAAAGATTGGAGAAATCGCTGCTACCACAAACATCTTTAACATGAAGAAGAGACTTGATGATCAAGATGGGTTTATCCGTTTTGAAGTAGAGCTCAATAAACAAGAACTACAAAAGGCAATTCTTGAACTCGCAGAACTATCAAATCCACCAGAAAATGAATATGAAAAAATGAAAACTGATATCGAAGAAGGCCTCAAGAATGTAGAAGTAAACGGAACACTTGCATTCTTAAGTTCTGAACCAAAATATTTTACATTTACCGGAACAGTTATTAATTCAGAAAACGCAGACGATAATGGAACGCTTTCATTTTCTGTCCTTGAAAACAAAAAAGTTCTCTCTTTCAGCGAATCTGGTGAAAAAACTGGACATGCCACTTTTGAAGTTTTATCAGAAGGAGATACTGATAGCTTCCGAGTCTATGGAGGTGAAACAGCTCAAGAAGAGGAAACCGTTCTCACAGGAAAAAAATCTGACTCCCTATTTGAAGCAGTCATCTCTGATCCTAATATGAAAAAGGAGATTGCCAAAATCACTCTCAACAAAGAAGGAAAATCATGGGCTGGAAAAATTACAAATACAGATGTACCAGATATGGTTATAAATATCGATCGACTTGAGTTTGATAACACAAGCATCAATATTGAAATAAAAGTGAAAAAGGCAGACACAGAAATTGGTTCTGGCTCTATTGAATATGTTATTCATAAAGCAAAATCAGTAGATATCTCTGCACCAGAGAGTCACGAAGCTTTTGGGGTTCTTATGGATACATTTCTCCCCATGATGTCTCTCGGGGCACCAGGTCTCAACTCTCCAGGAACACCTCCTCCAGGAGCAGGATTCCCCCCGGCACCTGATGACATGACAGACGAGGAATTTCAGCAAATGATTGAAGAGATGATGAAAGACCAAGGAGTTTCAGGAGAGGAGAGTGTCTCAGAAGAGATAGACCTCAGTGAAATAGATCACACAGTACCTGATCAAGATATGGAAGCTCTCATGAAAGCAATTGATGACAATGCTCCCGTAGCCCCTGCTGAAACACAATAAATCAGCAATTCATAGCCAGAAACAAAACCCCATATCTTTTTTTATAAAAGATATGGGGTTTTTATTTGACAACACCCATGAAAGTACGTCAGAATCTGCTGGCTATTTTTTTCATTCACGAGTGTTAGTAATACGTTTTCAACGAGCAGGGAGAAAAAAATCCCCTTTTTATCGAATTGTAGTCGCCGAAAAAGCACGATCCGTAAAAGGACGCTTTATTGAGCGAGTCGGTCATTATAACCCCCTTTCAAATCCAAAAGAGATCTCGCTCAAAAGCGATCGAATCGAACATTGGATTTCTGTTGGTGCGACACCAAGTCAAACGGCAGCAAGACTTTTTAGTAAAAACGGTATAAAAGCAGCAGAAAAATTTATTGAAGAAAGAGTTATGAAACCTTCTAAAGCAGAAGAAAAGGCAAAGAAAGAGGCAGAAGAGAAAGCCGAGGCAGCAAAGAAAGAGGCAGAAGAGAAAGCCGAGGCAGCAAAGAAAGAGGCAGAAGAGAAAGCCGAGGCAAAAGAGGAGGGAAAACCAGAAGAGATAAGTACAGAAAACAGTAATACCGAAGAAAGACCCGAAGAGAAATCGGAAACCGAAAATGCAGAAAAAGCCTCATAAGGCTGTTTATACTTTTTTTTCTTCTATTTTCTAGCTATGAGTGATTCTATGCCTGCTGACCAAGAGTTTATTACCTTCGTGGTTCAATCAATGGTAGACCATCCAGAAGATGTCAAAGTAACAAGAAAAGTTGATGAACTCGGAGTACTTATTGAACTCGAAGTACATCCAGAAGACACAGGGAAGGTTATCGGAAAAGGAGGTCAGACGATTAAGTCTCTTCGAATACTCCTGCGAGTAGTGGGTGCAAAAGATGATGGAAACAGAGTAAATCTTAGACTTATTGATAAAACCCAAGAAACAATATGAATGCCAGCGATCAAGTATTAGGTGTTTCTCAAACCGGATATAATTTGGTTGATATTGCGAATCTTGCCATCGCATTAGGGATTCTTATCGCAGGTGGATTATCGATATTCTACATTTTTGCTGGAGGGATTTCATTTATTCTCTCAGGAGGACAAGAAGATAAGATTAAACAAGCAGTCCACACAATCAGGTATGCTATTATTGGACTTGTCATCACTATATTTGCAGTAACGATTATTGCCATAATAGGAAGCATCTTTAACTTTGATCTCACGTCATATATTCGATGGGATAAGATGACAGATATGGTCTCTACAATAATCGAACGAGTAACCTCAAATAGTTCTATTAACAACGATACTCTTCAATAATTTCTTACGTACATGGAAATAGGTGATTCTCCTCTCGACTTTTCCTTTTCTGGAAGCCTATCTGATGCTGTAAATTTTGGTGTTGCTCTGGCAATTCTTCTTGGTGGAGGGATTTCCATTTTTTATATTTTTTTTGGAGGTATTCAATTTATTACCTCAGGAGGAGATGAGGAAAAAGCAAAAACTGCTGTAAAAACTATCCGATACGCTATCATCGGACTCCTGGTCATTATTTTTGCCGTAACGTTTGTTGCAATTATTGGAGCTCTGTTCAATATAGAACTCACATCTGCTATTCGATGGGACAATATGAAAAATACAATACAGGCGATTATCAATAAATTTTCAGGAGGAAGTACTCTGCTCGAAGAGAAACCAGAATTTTATATAGATGACATCCGTATCGATAATAACACAACAATTCCCCTTGTAGAATAATACTCTTCTCAAAAAAGGAGATTTATCAAAAAGAATAATCGAGAAAAATGTATTTCAATCGTACTCTGCGGGAAAAAAGAGAAGGCTAAACTTTTCTTTTGTTTTCTGGATTAACACCTATAGAAAGGCAAATTTAAGAAAGAGAGTATTTCAAACTTTCCTTTTTTCTTTTTCTCCTTTAAAATACCATTATTATGAAACTCCTAACAAAGAAGATCGGCATTCTCGGACACGGAAAAGAGGGAAAATCTCTGAGTAAATTTCTAGAGAGTCGTCGTGTACGTGACCTAAAAGTTTTTGATGAAAAACTCGAAGACTTTCCAAATTTCACAGAAATTGATGATCGAGAAGTTCTCTTTCGATCACCAGGTGTATCTCCACATCATGAAGACCTCCAAAACTTCCGAGGAAAAGTCATAAGTGGTACTGAACTTTTTCTTCAGCTCTGTCCGACAAAAAAGATTATTGGTGTAACCGGTACAAAAGGAAAAGGAACCACCTCAACACTTATTACACGCATGTTTGAAGAGGCAAACGACACAGTTTTTCTTCTCGGAAATATCGGAAATCCATTCTTTGATGAGCTCCCAAATGTTCGGACACGTGATGTTGTCATCATGGAATTAAGCAGCTTTCAGCTTTGGGATTGTGAGCAATCACCACAAATTTCAGTATTACTACGAATTACACCTGATCATCTCGAAAAGCATGGGAGTTTTGATGAATATGTAGAAGCAAAAAAGAATATTTTTCTTCATCAAAAATCAGGTGGAAAAGTTATCTATTGTGCAGATTGCCCCATTGTATCCGAACTCGTTCAGGATCTACCTGAAGAAACCACTATCCCGATTTCTACAAAAAAAGAGCTCAAAAAAGGAGCATTTTTACGAAATGATGAACTCATCTGGAAAACAGATGAGGGAGAAGAAGTAATCGTCACAAGAGAAGAAGTCAAACTTCGCGGAGACTACAACATCGAAAATATTCTTGCAGCCATTGCAGCTGCAAAACTTATCAATGTTCGTTCTGGTCCGATTGCAACAGCAATTCATAAATTTGCAGGACTCCCCTTCCGACTCCAGCTTGTTGCAGCAACCATAGATAATATTAAATTTTGGAATGATTCCTGTGCAACAGTTCCGGGAGCAACAATTGCTGGAATATCTACTTTTACAGACCCTCTTATTCTTATTACTGGTGGATCAGTTAAAAATGTTGACTATACTGAACTGGGCACGACTATCGCACAAAACAAAAATTTGAAAAAAGTACTTCTCATAGGAAAAACTGGAAGTCTCATTAAAAAAGCAATAGAAAAGGCAGGAGGGGATAAAAAATTACTCCTCGATACAAAAGATTTTGCAACCACATTTGAAGTCCTAAAAGATATTGTGCAGCCGGGAGATAATATTCTTCTCTCACCAGCATCTGCTAGTTTTGATCAATTTGAAAATGAATTTGATCGTGGTGAAAAATGGAATATTGCTGTAAATGAGTTTCTGCGAAGCAGAAAATAAAAAGGGCAAAATAAAAAATCCTATTTTATATGTAGCAATGGAAAACACGACCAAATGGATTTGGATGGATGGAGAATTTGTCCCATGGGAAGAGGCAAAAATACATGTTATTTCTCATGCCCTCCATTATGGATCTGGTGTTTTTGAAGGAACACGATTTTATGAAACAGAAAACGGATCTGCTATTTTTCGGTTAAAAGAGCATACAAAAAGACTCTTCTATTCTGCTTCTGCTATTAATCTTCCGATACATTTTACAGAAGAAGAAATCAACGAAGCCACGCTCGAAACTGTTCGGAAAAACAATGTGTCATCAGGATATATTCGCCCTCTTGCATTTTTTGGAGAAGGAAAAATGGGACTTCGCCCAGAAGGTGCTACACCTCATATGATTATTGCGTGTTGGCCATGGGGAAAATACCTGGCCGATAGACCCATTCGAGTAAAAATTTCAAAATACATACGTATCCACCCACAGAGTCTTATTTCTGATGCAAAGGTAACGGGTTATTATGTAAATTCCATTCTTGCTGTACAAGAAGTTATACCACAAGGATATGACGAAGCGATGCTTCTGGATTTTGAAGGAAATATTGCTGAGGGACCAGGCGAGAATTTTTTCCTCGTTAAAAATGGAGAACTCCATACACCAGCCCTCGGATCAATTCTCCCCGGCATCACAAGAAGTACCATTATCCAACTCGCTACAGACCTAGGCATCACTACTCATGAACGGAAGATTTCTCCCGATGAAATTTGGGAGGCAGATGAGGCATTCTATACTGGTACAGCAGCTGAAGTGACACCCATTGGAGAGATTGATGATAAAAAAATTGGAAACGGAGAAGAAGGTCCGATAACGACGCAACTCAAAAAAGTATATTTTGATACTATTACTGGAAAAAATAAGAAGTATTTAGACTGGGTATTTACAGTGTAAAAGGGGGAATGCTAAACCCTTTTTCACTAAGGCTACGAAGGGCAGGGAGTGAATATGGAATAGAGAAAAGGGAACTAATTTTTAATTTTAAAATAAATCTCAATCACTCTCCACTCACGTCTTTGCGAGGAATTTATCTTTTATGATTTATATAAATCATAAAAGATAAATGACGCGGCAAACCAGACAGCAATAAAAAAGGATGAAGAAATCCCATAAAGTGATAAAGTTACAAGTTGCAAGTCAAGAGAGAAGATGAAATATTCAATGTGGAAGAGTGAGTTGTTTTGATGAACCCGATAATTTTGATGCTTCAGGGTGCAACGAAAGATTAAAGAAGTAAGAAAAGAGAATATGATAAAGAGAGCATGGAAGGCGCGGAGCTTCCCCCTCTTTGCGAAAGAGGGGGATGAAGGGGGCGTTCGGACAAAAACAACAAATAAAATTGCAACGATTATTTTATGTGCCCACCTACGGTGTCTTATGAATGAATACACTAAAAGCTCATGACTCATAGCTTTCTCCTACATCCCACTATGAGGGGAATCTCTTGAAAATTCATTCATCTAAAATAATCTATTAGTACAGTTTTTCTGTTATAATCATATTTATTATTGTCTAGCATAAGGATTTGACAAAATGTCAAATATATATTACTGTCCAATCAAAGTTGATTTTGTCAATTCTTACCCCATTTTCACTTTCTTTATCACATGAACTTCAAAAATATTTTTGCTGTATTTCTTGCGGGAATACTCGTTGTCAGTCCCCTGTTTTCTTCAGCGACATATGCAAAACCACTTAAAAAACAATCTCAGAAGATAATTGATATCCCCATGATATCAGGAGACACAGGTATCAGCGGAGAATATGTACCAGGAGAAGTCCTCGTAAAATTTAAAAAGAAAAAGAAGAACAGACGTTTTTTTAGAGCAGCAGAAACATTTGAATCAAAAGCAAAACGAATTGCGAAAAGGAAAAAGGCAAAAACAAAAAATATCATAAAAGGGCAAGAGATGGTTGTTTTTGAGAAAAAAGGAGCCAATGTCGAGCAGATGATATCCGATATTGAAAAGGATGCAGAAATAGAATGGGTTGTTCCAAACTACATCATCACAGCATCTGCACAAACGAAGTATTGGAATATCGGAAATGGTACAAACTCAGGAGTCAATGCAGACCTCGTTCATTCAGATACCACAGGAAATGGAGTGGTAGTAGCAGTAGTCGACACCGGAGTGGATTGGGATCACCCAGATCTTGTAGCAAATCATTGGACGAATGCAGGAGAAACAAACTGCAGTAACGGAGTAGATGATGACGGAAATGGATTTATAGACGACTGTAATGGGTGGGATTTTATTGGTACAACAATCAATAGCCCCGCACCAGATAATGACCCCATCGGATACAATGGACACGCAACCCACGTGGCCGGAACAATTGCTGCTGCCGACAACGATATTGGTGTTCTTGGCGTTGCTCCTCAGGCAAAGATTATGGATGTAAAAGTATTAGATGACAGTACTTCTGGGCGAGGAACTCTCGCAAGTGTTGTTGGTGGAATAGAATATGCCGTTAACAATGGAGCAGACATCATTAACCTGAGCCTTGGGGTAACAACTGATATTCCAGCACTAAAAGAAGCCGTTGATAATGCTCATAACGCAGGTGTTGTTGTTGTTTCTGCAGCAGGGAATAGCTCTGGAACAACATTGCAATACCCAGGAGGATATACAAGCACTATTGGAGTAGGGTCAATCGGGCAAAACAATACCCATTCGGCATTTTCAAATACCGGACCAAAACTCGATGTGGTCGCTCCAGGAGAATCAATTATTAGTACCTATCCAGAACATCTTACAGGAGCAGGCGAGATTCCCTATGCCACTAGCAGTGGAACATCTATGTCGACTCCACATGTGAGCGGAATGGCAGCATTATATTTAGAAAAACACCCAAGCGCCTCACCAAACCAAGTACGTGATGCTATACGGAATGGAGCTGTTGATCTTGGTATAACTGGGAGAGATAATACATTTGGGTATGGTCGCATTGATGCACCCCGAACAATTTATGGTGATGCTCAATTCGGTGATATTGTTATTAATGAACTCGCATGGAGTGGATCAAACTCGAGCTCTACTGACGAATGGATAGAACTGAGAAACACAACAAATCATCCCATTAATATTACTGGATATGAACTCACAAAAAATACTGGAACCGAAACCCTCATGCTCAAAATTCCGAGCAATATCATCCCTGCCAGAGGTCTCTTTTTAATCAGTAATAATGCGGCCTCAAACTCTGTTCTTGGAACGAATCCTGACCTCGTCGATACGGCAGTCTCCCTCAGCAATACGAAGCTGCAGATCAAACTCTACAACGGAAATTTTTCTGTGGCGGATGTTGTAGATATTGCTGGTGACGGATCAGCTCCTCTTGCGGGAACAAGCTCTTCCCCAAGAAAAACCATGAGCAGAAGCTCAACTCCTGATGACGGATTACTAGCAGAAAACTGGTTTACAAGTACACTCACTGGAACAGGATATGATTCTGGAGCAACAGAAAAAGGTACTCCCGGAGAAATCAATGAGACTGACCCAACAACTGGTGGTGACACTACCGCCCCTGTACGAGATAATGGATCCCCTACAAGTGAGCTTACTTCAGGAACAACAGAGGCCATCGTTAGTCTCATAACCGATGAACCAGCCACATGTAAATACAGCGCAACTGCTGGAACAAGTTATGCATCAATGACTGACACCTTTGGTACAACTGGTGGTACATTTCACAGTGATACTTTCACAGGACTCATTAACGGAGGAAGTTATGAATTTTATGTCCGATGTACCGATACTGCAGGGAACACCAATACCGATGATTATTTGATTACTTTTAGTGTTGCTTCCCCAGTAGACTCTACCCCACCTGTTCGGAGTAATGGTGCTCCAAGTGGAGAGCAGGCCAGTGGAACAACAAGTGTAACGCTTAGCGTTGATACCGATGAGGCAGCGACATGTACGTATGATGGAACAGCATTTGATGCCACTGGGGGAACGAGTCATTCTGCTCTCTATTCCCCTGTTACTGATGGAAGTTCGTACAGTGTAAATGTCATCTGTACCGATACTGCAGGGAACACCAATACCGATGATTATTTGATTCAATTTTCAATAGCAGAAAATACTCCCCCGCCAAGCGGGAATGGAACACTCTATGAAGATGGAAACTCAGCAGATGACTGGGCCGTTTATGATAGCTATCCGAGCACACCAGTTACTCCAACCGTTACGTCTCAAAACGGACAAATCGTTACGAATGGAAATGGAATAGGAAATCTCTACGGAATGTATTTCCCATCACCAAATACATCACAATTCACCGCCACATGGGACTGGGGAAACCTCAGTACCTCTGAAAGAGAGAGAATCTACTGGAGAGTAGAAACAACTCAGGGAATTAAATATCTTCGATACCGACCAGTAGAAAAAACATGTGCCAGTAGCAGCAGTGGAAGATACATCTATTGCGGCATCGGCTCGGATAAAGGAGATGGAAACCTCCATACTATCACTCGCGACCTACAAGCAGACATGCATACTGCAGAGCCGAGCATAGATATTATAAGTGTTAGTGCTGTTTTTATTCGTGGAAGCTCAGTAATCGATAACATCAGACTTAATGGAGATAGTGAGCAAATCACCCTTCATAGTATCAGTGGAAACGTCAGCAGTGATGGTGTAGGTCTTGGGAATGTAGTAGTAGAGTTTTCACATGCCACCCTCTCAAGCCCAGCAAGTGTGACAACCAATAGTAATGGAGATTATAGCCAAGTAGGTTTTCGAGAGGGAGAAACATACACTGTTGAAATTTCTTCAATCGGTATTACTTTTGATAATAACTCCGTAAGCACCCTCGTTAACGAAGACAAAACGGTGAATTTTACAGGAACAAGTAATAGTTCTGATGAAACTCTCTACGAAGATGGGAATTCAGCAGGAGATTGGATTATTTATGACAAAAACCCAAATACACCACTAACCCCAAGCATTACTGCAGAAAATGGTTTTATTAAAACCATTAGTAATGGAACCCGAAATGGATTCAAACTCCTCTTCTCTCCGTCAAATACAACACAGCTCATCGGACAATGGGATTGGAGACTGCAGGGCAATCACCTCCAACGTTTTTACTTCCGACTCAGTACAAATAAAGGAACACGATACCTCCGATACCGACCAGAAACGAAATCTTGTTCATCGAGTAGATCAGGAACCTATATCTACTGCGGAGCTGGTGTCAGCGTTGCAAATGGAGATGTTCATACGATTATTCGTGATCTCCAAGCAGATGTACATGCCGCTCAACCAGATACCGATATCATAAGCGTGACGCAAGTTCGTCTCCGAGGAAACATGGAAGTCGATAATATTATTCTGAAAGACTAAGAGAAAGTCATAGAAAAAGCCTATAGCCAAAAGCACTGAGCCATA
>JANTGK010000042.1 GCA_024762935.1 Candidatus Peregrinibacteria bacterium
CCGAAGCATGTATCGGCTATTTTCGACACACAAGAGACAGCACTCGCCGGTGCTCATGACATTGCTATTCGTGGTGATTATGCTTATGTTGCATCAGTATATGATGACGGATTAGAAATTTTAAACATCTCTGACCCAACAGACCCGAAGCATGTATCGGCTATTTTCGACACACAAGAGACAGCACTCGCCGGTTCCATAGAAATTACCCTCTGGAACTCATACGCATTTGTAGCGAGTTTTTATGACTATGGCATTGGAGTAGTCGATATTTCTGACCCAAAAAATCCGAAACATGTGGCTTCACTCTTTGATACAAAAGAGACAGCACTAGCAGGAGCCGCAGAAATAAAGATTGTTGATGATTTTATTTTCGTTAGCGGACATGAAGATAATGGAATAGAAATATTAAAAATAAATCGCCAGTAAGACGAGGTTCTTTTATACTCTCGCCATGAAAAGGGTGATATTTCTTCTCATTGGCGTTCTCACTATTATTGGCACTATTTTTGCATGGCCAAAAATACATGCAAGAATAGAGATGCAGACGATCAAACAGGAACAGAAAAAGATAAAAAACATCCCTGTCTCACAGTATACTCCTGAACAGGAAGAAGAGGAAATATCTGTAGTATCAGAAAAAACACCACAAGAGTCCTTTTTGAATCACCTGCCCTCTCTTGTTCCGAAAGAAAAAATCTTGCAAGTTCCCTTTATATGCCAAAATCCCTTCCAAGATAAGGCGGGTTGGAAATGGCATGACGAAAGCTGCGAAGAAGCTGCAGTACTTCAGGCTGTTTTATACTTTACCGGAGAAAAAATAAGTAAAAACCAAGCTCATGAGATAATACTCAATATGATTGCATGGCAAAAGAAACCAGAACACTTTGGTACCCATAAAGACCTCTACAATTATGACCTCCAAAAATTCATACAAGAGTATTTTGCACTTGATGATGGAGAAGTTTTATGGATTCAAGAAATAGACAAACAGCTCATTCAAAAAATAATCACAAAGGGATTCCCCCTTATAGTCCCCGTCAGCGGAAAGGAAATTACAAACCCATATTATCCATACCCAGGATACCATGTACTCACCGTTATTGGTTATACTCCAGAGAAAGTGATTACGAATGATAATGGGACTAAACGTGGTGAAAAATACCCGTATGAATGGGAAGTATTCCTCCGTGCCAACAAAGCAGCGAAAGGAGGAGGAATTGTCATTACACCAAAGCAATTTCTCAAAGAAAAACTTTTTTCTTATTCAAACTAAAACCCAAAGAATCGAACAAAAAAACTTTTTCTCCAGCTTTTTTCTTTGTTTGATTCTATTTTCTTATTCTTGGGCAACGCATTACATGGTTGCACTGCTGGAGTATTATACCTCCGTTTCTTTCGAAAAAGAGTTTTTGGGTTTGGGTAGTGTAGTACCTCACACAACATCATAATGCTTTCAGGATTATGCATCCGAGTTATGGTGTTGACAACAGGAGAAGTCAGACGAATATCAACTTTTCCATCTTCGAAATTCTCAAGAGTGACCGATACCCTTTGTTCAGTAAAAAATTGAAGAATCATTTTTACCTTCTTTAAGGAAATACCATGATCAAGCCGGTGTCGAAAGTTATCGAATGATTCACTAAAGAGTTTTTCTCGTAATCGCTTTGCATCAGAGAGCCTGTTCTCGAGAATATTCCGCCGACTTTCAGAAAGAATCTCTTTTGGAAACTCTGGGATATAATTGACCGAATAGGTGTTCACTTTTAGAAAAAAGATGTCTAGAGATGAAGAAATCGAGAAACAGACTCAGCAACTTCAGCACGTGTCATGGGCTGGCTTGGAAGGAAATCTCCTTGAAAATCGAGAAGATTATTTGTTCCTGCAAAGTTAGCCGCTGACGCAAACCAAGCCCCTTTTGGGACGTCGGCAAATGAGGTCGCAGATGATACATTAGTTTTAACAGCTCGGTCAAGCATTGTAAAGAGTTCAGCTCGATTAATAATTTTTCCGGGACCAAATGTCCCATCTGGGTACCCATTTATGAGCCCATGTTTCGCAGCCGTTTCAGCATATGAAGCAAACCAATCATCTTTTGAAACATCGGTAAATCGTGACCCAGTAGCTGGCTCAGGGTCAATTTTTAGTGCGAGCAGTATTATCTTTGCAAACTCTGCTCGATTTATTGTGTCATTTGGACGAAAGGATCCATCTGGATTTCCCTTGAGAATATTTTTCTTTTTTAAATATTCAATAGCCTCTCGGTTTGGATGACGAAGAGAAACATCTGTGAAGACAGGTTCTTTCTCATCTCTTTTATACATTCGATCTGATTTCCCCACCAAAACTCCAGAACGAATCTTTAATACAAGAGGGGTATCTTTTGTGGGGGTCACTTGTATTTCTGCAACCCCATCTATAAAGTCTTCACTCGTAAGAGTAGACTGAGAAAGTATTGCTTTTCCTGATTCTACAGTAATTTTTGCTGTTCCAATAAATGACTTTGGTGTGCGCTTCCCATTTTTATCAAGAGTTTCAATGGTAACTACTTCTGGTTTTCCCACCTGAAAACTTCTATCTGAAACAAGAGAAAAAGCTGCTACTGGCTCTGCCTTATCAATAATTTCAAAAGTGATTTTTTCAGTTGGGTACTTCTCCAAGTATATCTCCGCACGACCAATAGTATCATCTGCATAGAAATTTACTTTTGCCTTCCCATCAGAAAAATAACGCTTTTTCAGTACTTTTGGCTCTAAACGACCAAAACCTCGAAGGACAAGAGGAAGATCATCTTCAAATTCAGGATTTAATAGTGGAAGTCCATCTTTATCTAAAGCAGTAATACTAATTGTTCCCTTTTTCCCAGGAAGAAGAAATCTGTCACTCCCTTTCATTTTTACTCCTGCCAGAGCATTTTTATTTTCGACTGAATTCGGAATATTTATTTCAGTTGTTACCCCTCCTTCAACAGAGATATCTCCTGTATCCTTCTCAAGAACAGTGATTGTTGCGGTATTCGATTTATTTCCATCGCGGACTGTCAATCCAATGGGTCCAGCTACATCAGGAGTAATGACAACTTCTGCTTTTCCATTTGTAAACACAGGAACTGGCAAAGAAATATTTGTATTGCTCGCAGTCAAGACAAAATCCTGACCAGTATATTGCTGAAATACCTTATTATCGGTATCGAGTACAGATATAAATAGCGTTACAGATTCTCCAAGCTGCATTTCATTCTTATCTGTTTTTATCAGAATTTTTCCAACCTGACGGGTACCTTCAGAGACATTCTCTTGAGTGTCATATTCCTCGGAGAGCGTCGATGGAGCATGATCAAGAAATTCCTGAACCCAAGGCATTGGATTAATCGTATTTTTTATAGCATCAGATTGCCCAAGCCCACTGTTAATTCCATCAAAAAATGATATACCTGCAGCACTTGCTTGGGCACTTGAAAATGGCCACCAAGGGTGATAGGGGGCACTACTTCTGTCTATCTGAAAATGAAGATGTGGCGTAGTAGAAATACCAGTATCACCAGAATACCCAATAAGATCCCCTTTTTTTACGAGTACACCTTCGACCACAGAAAGACGAGATAAATGTGCATACGCAGAGTACAGAGTATCTTCCCCTCCACCCACTAGAGGGGAGTGTGGGTGTTTGAGAACAATATACCGACCAAACCCAGTATTTTTCTCTACAGCCTTGTCAACGACTCCATTGGCAACAGCATAAACAGGAGTTCCTTTTGGAATACGAATATCTACTGCAAGATGACTCCCCGCATATTCTTTATGATCCATATGGTAATCTCCCATATACACAGTGGAATATGTAATACATGCATTCATATACGACGTATCAGTATCGCAGTTCTCTTCTAGTTTCTTTGGGTCATACTTTGGGAGATTAATCAACTCTGAACGGGAATAACTTTCATACAGCATATCGTTCTTTCCTCCCGTCTTTCTCCAATTTGGGACATCACGAATTGGCAAAGCTGTTCCATTAAATTCAGGTACTTTTAAGATGCTCGCCTGATAAAATTCAGTTCCTTTTTCCATCATCAATACCACCAGCATCATTCCGATGGTAAGAATAATATAACCAACAATAGGCCTTTTATCGAAGAAATTTCGAGTACTCCTAGAGAGTGTTTTTTTTGTTTGTTTTGTTTGTTTTTTTGGCATTTTGAATAATAAATGCGGTATAATATCAAGGTATTGTACCCCTCGTTCCATTTTTTTTCAAGGTGAAGATATTTCTGCCTCATCACGAAAGCACCGAAGAACTCGGATACCAGCTCGGAAAACGGGTTCTTATGCGCCCGACTTGGGGAAAGAATATCTTTCTTTTTGGTGATATTGGATCCGGAAAAACAACTCTTTTAAAAGGATTCTCCCGAGGACTACAGATTGATTCTCACATTAATAGTCCTACGTTTTCTCTCGTCGCAGAATACCCTATTCCTAAAAATCCAATGGGGCTTACAATATTCTCCCACCTTGATATTTTTCGCGTAGACGAAGAATCACCATTGGGACTCCCAGAAATTTCTGAAAAACTGGAAGATCCATCTCTTGTTTTTGCACTTGAGTGGGCAGAAAAATTCCCAAAAGATAGTTTTTCAGAAAGCCGAATAGAGATTCACCTTTCTCCCGAAAAAACAAACATGGGAAGAAATGCAGAGGTACTCTTCTTCGACCCCGGAGTACCAAATGATGAAGTAATTCGTGAACTTCTCGATGAATATGCAACACCGCTCCACATCAAAAAACATACAGCAACCGTTACAAAACTCGCAACGAGTATTGCAGATGCCTTTATTCAGCAAAAATACCCCGTTAATATTCAACTTGTGCGAGCTGCAGGACTCCTCCATCATCTCCTTTGGATTTGTGAAGAAAAAGATCTTGACCGCTCCAATTTGAGCAAAACACTTAATGATGAGGCATGGGAAAAACTTCAGCAATATTACACAAAGTGTAAAACTCTGAATCATGCTGAAGCAGCATGTACGTTTCTTCATAAAAGGGGGTTTTTCTCTACTGGTGATGTCATTGCCAATTATAATGGACCTGCCATATTCTATCCTCTTTCCCGAGAAGAGCAATGTCTCTATCTTGCCAATTGTTATGTCTGGGGAAACCACATCACCCCTCTGCATGAAAGACTCAGAGCTTCTCCAGAAAAATCAGGCATTCCAAGAGATGAGACTATTAAAAATGCACTTCTTGCGCTTGAAAAAGATGTCAGTAAAAGAGTACATATGACTCCTGAAGAAATAATACAAATGGGAGAAGAAGCGTAAAGACACCAGAATTAGAAAAGAGCGAAGAGATATTCTTCGCTTTTTTCTCATATTATCAGATGAATCTTATTGCTGCTGCATAGTCTTCAAATCAATCAGTGGCAATGCTCCATCAGGCAAGATGCCCCAATTAATCTGTGGTGCCATTTTTTCAACAAATTGCAACTGAATCACTTCTGGATTTTCTCGGAGAGCATTTCCTTTTAGTGTAATTGATTCTGCTTCAGCTTTAGCTTCAATTATTACTCTTTCTCCAATTTTTACCGCTTCCTGCTTCTGGTTTTCTGCCGTTTGAATTCTTTGTTCAGCAATCTGCTTTTGCTCTATTTCCTTCGCAAATTCCGGAGAAAATGTAATATTTCTTACGAGGATATCTCGAAGTTGAATATTATTTTCTTTATATTTCTTTTCCAAATTCGACTGTACATAATCATTAAATTCTTTTCGTTTCTCGGAAACAATATCCAAAGCATTAAATTGCCCGATGGCTTCATATACGAAAGATCTTGCTGCCGGTTGAACTATTGTAGTATTATAACCAGCTTCATTTAAAAACTGCCTCCGAAGATCCGGAGCATCTATCCCATTTATCTGGTATGTAACTGTCACGTCCATAATTACATCCTGTGCATCTTTACTTCGTCCACGTACGGCATCTGCATCAGCGAATCCTTTAGAATCTCCTATCATGGAAAATTTCTGTTTTGTTGTTTTAAATAATGTGGCTTCCTGCCAAAATGGAATTTTTAAGTGCAACCCCTCAGGCAGAGGGTCATCGAGTACCCCACGACTTTTATCAAAAATAACAGCAACATGACTGGCGGGCACGTTTACAAAACCGTCAATCACGAGAGCAACAACAAAGAGAAGTGCAAAAACACCACCGATAGTTTTCCCAATTGAAACAGGAGGCATATTTGGAGAGGAAAAAGAAAATTTCTGAGAAGAATTTTTTTCATTTACAGTTATCACTTTGCCTTTTTTCTTCTTCTGGGAAAAAAGGTCTTTTAATTCATCATTAAGTAAATCTGAGAGATCTGGAAATTTTGATTTTGAATCTCTCGCAATATCTTTAAAAATTTGAAAGGCAATAAAAGCAAATATGAAGAAAATCAGAAGTGGCGGAAATTTAATCACCAAAAGTATTGCCAGAAAGATGAGCCAGAAAGGAATACGAGTTTTATTCATATCGAGAAAAAGTGTGCCTTATTTCAAATAAACTGACTAGAAAAAACTTCTCTTTCTCTCACATTCAGAGAGGACGAAGAAGAACTTGACTCCTCATACCGCTTTTGGCAAACTGCCGTGGCACTTTATAGCCATTGGCTATAATAAGTGGCCCGTTCGTCTAGTGGTTAGGACGCCAGGTTTTCATCCTGGTAACAGGGGTTCGATTCCCCTACGGGCTACCATTTTATTCACATCTATTCCCTCTTCCTTATATATCCTAAAAAGAAGGATTTTTTTGGAGAGGATATAAAATTTGATATTTGACATTTATTTTAAATTTTCTTCAGGAAAACAGAGATTTTTATTACTTGACATAAATAGTTATTTTTGTTATAAGTAAATTATCCGACTTCACTCCCCATGAACATTTTTTTTAAAACATTTACAATAGTAGCATTAAGCCTGTGTAGCATCTTTCTTGTCTCACTTGAAAATGCAAAAGCAGCAGGAAGTACTATCAGAATAAATCAGACCAAGTCTGATATTCTTGCTGACCGCATGCAAGAAGCCTACTCTTTTTCTGGAAAAGAGAATGAGCCGCTTGTTTTTCGAATTTCTCGTACAGGAAATCTCCGGTATAACTTTCGTATTATTGATGGAGCTACGTTAAAAATATTAGAACAACAGTGGGTAGAGCACGATGATACCCTACAAATTATTTTTACTCCCCAAAAAACTGCGCAGTATTACATTCTTCTTACGGGATATTCACAATATGGGAGATATACTCTTTCCCTCAAAAAACTCCCAGGAACTCGGTCTAGTACTAAAAAGATGCATCTTTCAGCAAATTCTAAAAAAACAAAACGAATCGCTGATCACATGACACACCGGTATGAGTTTTCTGGAAAACGAAAAACACCTCTCCTGTTTCAACTTGATAAAACTGGGGCAGTTAAATACCACTTTCAAATCATAGACCAATCTACAAACCGTATCCTAAGGCGAGAATGGGTAGAATGGAACAATAGTGAAGAAGTGGTATTTTCTCCTCCGAGAGATGGGAAATATACGGTCGTCATTACTGGATTTGACGGCTATGGGTATTATCATATGACCATGAGAAAGCTCACCAAGTATATCTCCTAATAATAGCGTCTCTCACCAATGACTATTTTTGGTACCCCTTTTTTCTCACGCCAATTGTTTGTATCACGAAGTGAATAGGAACACCCACAATATTCTTGTTGGTACATTTTATCGCGCTTTGCAATTTCAATCATTCTCTGAGAACCCCCTTCTTTTCGCCAATTCCAGTCCCAATAAGAGATATTATACTTTTTAGCCGCCTGTTTTCCACATTCATTAATCTGTTGCATATTTTTCCATCGTGAAATTCCCAGGCAGCTCGTAAAAACTTCAAAACCATTCTCAGATGCATACTCAGCTGTTTTTTCAAATCGCATATCAAAACACATCGTACAGCGTTTGCCTCGTTCTGGTTCAAATTCCATTCCCTTCGCCTTTCCATACCAGTTTTCAGGGTCATAATCAGCATCAATAAATGGAATTCCGAGACGCTTTGCAAACTGCATATTTTCTTCTTTTCTCATGTCATATTCTTTTTTTGGATGAATATTCGGATTGTAAAAATATATGGTTAATTCTATTCCTGAGGCACTTATAGCCTCAATAACCTCCCCCGAACACGGTGCACAACAGGAGTGAAGGAGTACTTTTCCTACATCTTTTGGTGGCACCAATTTTTGCCGGATATATTTTTCGAGAGAGAACCGATTTTCGGGCATAGGGAGTTAAAACGGAGAAAGGCTATCATACACCTCATCGTTCATAAAATTAAATACTTATTAGTACTATTTTTTGACAAAAAATACCTTTTGAGAGATATGATATTATGTTCATGAATACTTTAGAAATTTTCTTCTCTCATGAAAATAAGCCAGATTATGCTTGGAATCATTTTTGGAATATTTTCTCTTTCAAATACATCGTATGCTCTTCCTCCGGCACCAGATGACATGAAATGGGAGCTTGTATGGAATGATGAATGTAATGGAACAGCGCTTGACACCTCAAAATGGAAGTTCTTTGATGGGTGGGGTGAGACTCCTTGGCGAGATGCATACTATACAAAAGACAACCTCTCTCTTGAAGATGAAAAATTAGTAATTCGATCACATAAAAAAAATAATCGTTTTGAAACGGCAGGCATATTTTCACAAGGATTATATGAAAAAAAATATGGATATTTTGACAAATCCCACCTAATCGGAGGATACTTTTCCTACTTTTTCACCATGTATGACTGAATCTAAAAAGAATATATCCCCGCTCTGGATAGCCCTTGCTGGAATTGGTATTGCTGTTTTATGGGTAATGTCTTCCTACAACGGACTTATCACTCTTGACGAGAATACAAACGCAGCATTTGCGAACATTGAAACTCGACTTCAAGAACGATATGATCTCATTCCAAATCTCATATCAACAGTTAAAGGTGCTGCAGATTTTGAACAATCAACCCTCACCGCCCTTACTAATGCACGAACTCAATGGCAACAGGCAAAGACGGAAAATGAAAAGATTGCTGCTTCAAATGAAATGGAGAGCGCTCTTTCAAGACTTCTTGTCACAGTTGAAAATTATCCAAATCTCACAGCAACAAAAGGATTCACTGTGCTTCAGAAGCAGATTGAAGGTATGGAGAACAGGATTGCTGTCGAACGAAAACGATATAATGATGCTGCAAATGCATACAATAAGAAAATCAGAACAGTTCCGACAGTAATTCTGGCGAACATGTTCGGATTTGAACGACACGATCTTTTTCAGTCTGTCGATGGAGCAGAAACAGCGCCACAGGTGAAATTTGATTTTCAAAATAGTGGCCAGGCTCCGACTTCTCCATCTCAATAATTTTCTTCTCCGGAAAAATATGATTACTTCACGATTTCTTTTTCAGAGAGGTGACACACTCTTTGAGGTGCTTGTATCCAAGAAGTGGAACAAAGAATCCCTACAATTAGCAAAAATATCGACCAAAAAGGCAATACCACTTTTTTTGGAAGAAGATGACTTTCAGGTGGGTGGTGATGCCTTTGCTCTCGATTTTTTTCTCATGAAAAAAACAGGGAAACATCTGTGGGGAGAAAATATCCTAAAAATTATCAATGTCAGCAAAAAGAAACTCAGAGGAAATATCGAATCGGAAGTCAGAAGACTAGCAACAAAAGTCCGTGCTGCCTATTTTTATAAAGAAGGAATTCCTATTACACCACTTGTATCAACTCTCTCTGGAATCTCAGAAGGACTAACAGAGTTAGGACTCAACGAAGCACTTCCCAATGATTTTATAAAAGAAATCAAGAGTATAACGGGAATCTTCTCTCCAATAAAAAGAAGTGCCCCCCTCTTAACGCTTCTCCAAAGATGGGAAGATTTTTTAGAAAGAAAAATATGAATACAATCATATCTTTTGGCATAGCCGCTATCGGATTCATATTTCTCTTTCCCATTTCAGTTTTTGCGATTTCTTTTGATACCGTTGCAAATACTACCCCAACTGGATTTGTCAGTGACTTTGCAAAAATGATCAAAGACCCTGAAGCAATAGAAAAAAAACTTCAGGAGATTGAACAAGAGACAAGTGCCGAAATTGCTGTTGTAACCATCGATAAACTCCCCCCTGACCATACTATAGAAACATTTGCTGTAGAACTCTTTGAAAAATGGGGAATTGGAAAAAAAGAAAATGATAATGGACTCCTTCTTCTTATTGCCAAGCAAGATAGAAAATTTCGGATAGAAACCGGCTATGGCCTTGAGGGAACTATTCCCGATGCTTTTGCCATGCAAATTACACAGTCATACCTTGTCCCTGCTTTTAAACGGGGAGACTACGACGCGGGTATATCACATTCAATCGATGTCATCAAAGACCTCCTTGTTGGAGATATTGATGAGGTCATGGCAACGTCCTCAAACACTCAAGAGAGTATGCCCCCTTGGCTTTTCTTCCTGATGATTCTATGGAGTATTATGAGCAATATCTTAAAACATCCTCTCATCTGGGTTGGTCTTATTGGAGGAAGCCTTGCTTCATTTCTTCTGGGAGGACCACTTGGGCTCATCTTATTCTTTTTTGTTTTCATATTTATTTCCATCCTCTTCTCTCCCAATACAGGTGGTGGATCAAATGGAAGTGGCTCTAGTGGATTTAGTGGTGGTGGCTTTTCTGGAGGAAGTAGTTTTGGTGGCTTTAGCGGTGGAATCAGTGGTGGTGGTGGCTTTTCTGGAAGTTGGTGAGGGGTAATTGAGGATTAAAAATTACAAACTCATAACATACTACTTGCTCATTCTTAATTCTTCATTATAAATTTTCAATTATTTCAGTGCCTGATCCTGCAGCATCTCAATTTCATCTCTTAATTCTGCAGCTTTTTCGAAATCAAGATTTTGAACAGCAATTTCCATTTTCCCTTCAAGGTCTGCAATAAAATCTTTAATTCGGTCTTTTCTGATCTTCTTTGTGTTATGTCCTTCAATTGTTGAGCCACTCGTTGGAGCGATATCTTTAATCTTTTTTCGAATCGTTTTTGGAACAATACCATGTTTTTTGTTATACGCCTCTTGAATACCCCGTCGTCTTTCGGTTTCGGAGACAGCTTGCTTTATAGACTTTGTCTCTTTATCAGCGAACAGAATTACCTTTCCTTTAGCATTTCGCGCTGCACGACCCATGGTCTGAATAAGGGCATCACGACTCCGGAGAAAACCCTCTTTATCAGCATCAAGAATAGCTACCAGTGATACCTCTGGGAGATCCAACCCCTCGCGAAGAAGATTTATTCCTACTACCACATCTATACCTCCTTCACGAAGCTCACGAAGGATTTCTATACGCTCGAGCGTATCAACATCCGAATGAAGATATTTTACATTTACCCCTGC
>JANTGK010000043.1 GCA_024762935.1 Candidatus Peregrinibacteria bacterium
ACAAATTACAAATTACAAATTACAAATTACAAATTACAAATTACAAATTACAAATTACAAATTCCTTTCATTATCAAAACAAGTGGAAAACTTCAAATGAGTTTTTTGATGAAAAGTTTTTCCCTAGAGTCTTTATAATCCCTATCCCCTGCCCTCCTTCTTCTCGGATTCCTATTGTATGACCCCAGCTTTACCATAGGTTCTTTTTTCGTCACGGTAAAGAGATTGAATAATTTTTTATTTTCTGCCATACTAACAAAAATTTTGGAAGAATATTCCAAGACCCAGTATAAAAATTCCTTTCGAACTTCAATAATACATTTTACTTTTATGAATAATCAATTCCTCTCTTATTTATCAGCCATTACACTCATGAGCTATGCCATGAAGTAGATTAGGGAAGAACCGGAATTTTTTGCTGGGAAAGTTTCTCTTTCCCACTACACATGCCAGAATCAGATTTTATAGTGACGTTTCCGTTACTCCTCGGTGCGAGTGCCTTTTGCCTTATTATTGGTCTTTCAGCAGGATACTTTTTTAAGCGTGAAGATCTTCGAAAAAAGCAGCTTGAGTTTGATGCAGAAAATGCAAAGAAAGTAAGTGATGCAGAAAAAAAAGTGCATATATCACAACAGAAAGCTCGTGAATTGGAGCTTTCGGCTGAGTCGAATGCAAAAGATATCATTGCGGATGCAAAAGATGAGGCTTCGAAGATTCGTCAAGAAGTAGAGAAACAGGAGGCTCGTATTGAACAAAAAGAAGAAGATCTTACAAAAAAAGTGAGTGAAGTCGAGCAGCAAAGGGGCGCTCTTGTTGCTCAAGAAACAGTCCTGCAGGAACAAAAGGATAAGCTTGATACGCTCTTAAATGAAGAGACAGAAAAAATTGAACAAATCGCAAAATTGAGTCAGGAGGAGGCGGAGAAAAGACTTTTTGATCTGATTGAACAAAAAAAGGAGGAGAAACTTGTCAAGAGGATGAAGCGGGCTGATCAAGAGATAGAAGAGTCCGTTGAAGAGCGTGCTCGTGAAGTGATAATTCGTGCCATTCAAAAGTATTCTTCAGAGGTTACCAGCGAATCAACCTCAACTGTGGTTCAGCTCGAGAATGATGAAATGAAAGGTCGAATCATAGGTCGCGAGGGGCGAAATATTAACGCCTTTGAACGTTGTACTGGAGTAGACGTTATCGTTGATGATACTCCTGGAGTTGTGATTATTTCTGGCTTTGACCTCCTTCGCCGTTTCATTGCAAAAAAATCATTGGAAAAACTCTTGGAAGATGGTCGTATTCATCCCGCTCGAATCGAAGAAGTAGTCATAAAAATGACAAAAGAAGTTGATAAAATGATTCGTGAGTTTGGAGAGAAAGCCCTTGAAGAAGTTGGTATTACTGGTGTTCCCCCTGAAATTGTTAAGATTCTTGGTCGTCTTCGGTTCCGAACGAGCCATGGACAGAATGTATTGAAGCATTCTGTTGAAATGGCTTTTATTGCAGAAGAAATTGCTCATCAGACTGGTGCTGATCCGGATCGTGCAAAGATGGCAGCTCTCTTTCATGATCTCGGAAAGTCAGTTAGTCATGAAGTCGGAGGGAAACATGCTCTTATCTCTGGGGAGATTGGTAGAAAATTTGGTCTTGACCCAATGGTCATTAATGCCATGGAAGCACATCATGAAGATGTCGAAAAACTTTGTCCTGAAGCCTATATTGTTCAGGCAGCAGATGCCATTTCTGCGAGTAGACCTGGGGCTCGGCGGGATACTACAGAACAATATATTAAGCGTCTGAAGAAACAAGAGGAACTCGTTAATACTTTCAAAGGTGTTAAAAAAACATACATGATGAGTGCAGGACGGGATATGTGGGTGTTTGTTGATCCACAAGAAGTAAATGATCTTGAAGCTATTAAAATGGCAGATGATATTGCCGAAAGACTTGAGGCAGAAATGTCATATCCTGGTGAAATCAAGGTTGTCGTTTTTCGAGAAACTCGGGCACAGGCTACGGCACACTAGTACAATTACGGATTTCGGATTTCGAATTACGGATTACGGATTCATTATCAAAGTGTGCTGAAGAAGATAATAACACGAAAGGAGAATACATTGGTATGAATGCCAAAAGAAAAGAGGGGTTGATGAATCAGTCTCTCTTTTATGTTTTTAAGTTTATTTTTGTATTTGTCAATTCCTTTCTCACCTCTGGGGAGCAACAGTCTTGAAAACTGAGATGATTTCCGGCAGAATCTGTAGGAATAATTTGACTTCCCCACTCCTATGTCGAACGAAGAACAAACCGGTTTATTGCCAGAAGATCCTACTCGAGAGATCTCAAAAGAAATGGAAGAAAGCTACCTTGATTATGCCATGAGTGTCATTGTTTCAAGAGCGCTTCCAGATGTGCGTGATGGTCTCAAGCCTGTTCATAGGAGAATTCTTTATGCGATGCATAAACTTGGACTGAGAAGTGGAGGTCGTTTTCGAAAATCTGCAGCGGTTGTTGGTGAAGTTCTTGCGAAATATCACCCGCATGGTGATTCTTCTGTATATGATGCAATGGTGCGAATGGCACAAGACTTTTCCATGCGATACATGCTTGTTCGTGGTCAGGGAAACTTTGGCTCCATTGATGGAGATAATGCGGCTGCCATGCGTTATACGGAAGCAAAAATGGAGAAAATGACGGATCAACTTGTTGCTGATATTGAAAAAGAAACAGTAGATTTTCGTGATAATTACGATGGTTCACATCAAGAACCGACGGTGTTTCCGAGTAGAATTCCAAATCTTCTCTTGAATGGAACCACTGGTATTGCTGTTGGAATGGCGACAAATATTCCTCCCCATAATCTTGGAGAGCTTATTGATGGAACCATTCATCTTTCTCGTAATCCAGAGTCGACCGTAGATGATCTTATGGAATTTATTAAGGGCCCAGACTTTCCAACGGGAGGAATAATCTATGATGTGGGTATTATTCGTCAGGCCTATGCTACTGGACGTGGATCGATTGTTATGCGTGCAAAAACTGAGATTATCGAAGAGAAGGGAAAGCCACGAATTGTTATTACGGAGATTCCGTATATGGTGAATAAATCGAACCTTGTTTCAAAAATAGCAGATTTAGTACGGGATAAAGTTATTGTTGGGATCACAGATATACGCGATGAAAGTAATCGTTTAGGAATTCGTATTGTCGTGGAGCTTCGAAAAGATAGTTTCCCCAATAAAATTCTCAATCAACTTTTTAAATATACACAGCTTCAAGATAGTTTCGGATGTAATTTTATTGCCCTTGTTGATGGGATTCAACCGCGTTTGATGGATCTAAAAACAGTCCTTGAAGAGTTTTTAAAACATAGAAAAGAAGTTGTACGTCGCAGAACAGAATATGAACTGAAGATAGCACGTGCTCGTGCGCATATTCTAGAAGGTCTGAAAAAGGCTCTCGACCATATTGATGCAATTATAAAAACAATTCGTTCTTCTGAGACGAAAGAAATTGCAAAAGAGAATCTTATTGCAACATTTGATTTTTCTGAGCTTCAGGCTGATGCTATTCTTGCTATGCGACTCCAGACACTTGCTGGACTTGAACGGAAAAAAATTGAAGATGAACTCGCTCTCAAACTGGCTTTTATTCAAGAATGCGAAGAGATTCTTGGTGACATAGAAAAAATTCGAGCTATTGTTGAAAATGAACTCCATGAGATTCGTGATCAGTTTGGTGATAATAGAAGAACAAAAATTGTTCCCCATGGAATTGGAAAAATGGCTGCTATTGATACTATTCCAAATGAAGAAATGATTGTGACTCTTACACGGTCAAACTATATTAAGCGATTCTCCCCTTCTGCATTCCGTGCACAAGCTCGTGGTGGAAAAGGACTCAAAGGAGCAACGGCAAAGGAGGGTGATGAAATGAAGGTTGTTCTCCATACCAGTAATCACAATAATCTCCTCTATTTTACGAGCAAAGGACGTGTTTTTCAGTTACCTGTCTATGAAATCCCAGAATCAAGTAGGATTGCAAAAGGTCAGGCGATTGTTAACTTCTTGCAGCTTCAGGAAGATGAATTTATTACAACTATTTTGGATATTACGAAGCACAAAGGAAAATACCTCTTTTTCTGTACGAAAAATGGGGTTGTAAAACGAACCGAACGTGAAGCTTTCAATAATGTTCGTCGAAGTGGACTGATTGCCGTTGGGTTAAAAGAGGGGGATGTTCTGCAGTGGGTTCGTATGTGTGAAGAAGGAAATGAAATCATGATTGTTACAAAGCATGGGCTCAGTATTCGTTTTTCTGAAGATGATGTACGAAGTATGGGAAGAACAGCTGCTGGTGTTCGGGGAATTCGATTAAAACCAGCAGATGAAGTCGTTGAAATGGATGTCGTGCATAATCCAGAAATGTCTAAACTTCTTGTTGTTATGGAAAATGGACTCGGCAAGATGTCAAAAGTTACAGATTTCCGTCAGCAATCTCGTGGTGGAACAGGGGTAAAATGTGCAAATGTAACAAAAAAGACGGGAAATGTCGTAGGAGCAAAGATTATTGAGGATGATTTTACGGGTGATATTATTTTTAGTGCGAAGTCAGGACAAGTGATTCGTATGTCAGCCGATGCTATCCCCTCTCAAGGTCGTGCAACACAAGGAGTTATTCTTATGCGCCTTCCAAAAGGAGATATTGTTTCTGGGGTTACTAAAATTGCAAATATTGTACAAGAAAAGAAGGAGGAGAAAAAAGAGAATGATCCGAAATTGGATATATAAGAAGGGAGGCAATTTTAGATCTTGAATTCAACATTTTACAATATGTTTCAATCCCCAAAAGAGAACTCATACCTAGGTCTTGGGGGGGGCTAGATGACATTTTAATGTTTAGATTTTCGGAAGGGAGAATTGTACGTTTTCTTTTAAAACTTCTAGAGTCTGAATATCTGCGATGTTGTAAAGCCGTTTGATATCATTGACCAGTTTCTCAACGAGAACATCTGGGACGGAAGCACCGGAAGTAATACCGAGTGTTTGTATGTTTTTCAGATTCTTATGCGGTACTTCTGAGAAATTATCTATAAGAATTGATTCTGTTCCAGATGAGCGGGCTGTTTCTACGAGTCGATTTGAATTGGATGAGTGTTTTGATCCCACAACAAGAATAAAGTCACATTTATTTGAAAGCTTCTTTACTGCTTCCTGACGGTTTGTGGTTGCATAACAGATGTCTTTTCCTGGTGGAGTTTTTATATTTGGGAATTTTAATCGGAGTATTTTTAATATTTTGGCCGTATCATCCGTCGAGAGTGTTGTTTGTGTCAGTACGACAATGGGTTTATCGGTTGGATAATCACTTGGATGTATTGCTTTGGCATCATTGATGTTCTCTATAAGAAACATTTTGGTAACACCTGTTGTCCCCTCTGCTTCGGGATGACCTTTATGTCCGATAAAAAAAATAATAGCATTTTCATCGGCATATTTTTTTGCTTCAGTATGTACTTTTGTTACGAGCGGACATGTGGCATCAATAATATGGAGGTTTCGTTTTTTTGCTTGTCGTCTAAAATCCGGAGAAACGCCATGTGCAGAAAAGAGGTATACAGCGCCTTTTGGGATACGCTCTATATTTTTTTCAAAAATAACACCTCTCTGTTTTAGGTCATGGACAACATGTTTGTTGTGCACAAGATCATGATTGACATAGAGTGGGGTTTTGTATTTTTTTAGGGCATGGTGAATGATATCGAGGGCTCGATTAACGCCAGCACAAGGCCCACGAGGAGAGGCGAGAATAATAGATTTGATCATATTTTTTAGGTATTAATAATTCTCATGGAAGAGTAATGCATTCCTATAAAAGAAGAAAGAAGAAGGATGACTGATGGCGAAAGTGATGGGGTTGTAAAGTGGCAAAGTGTTAAAGTGATAAAGCAACAAAGATGCAAAGTTGCAAAGATACAAAGTGACAAAGGTGGAGAGAATTATTATATAATGATGACAAGATGATTTCTGCTGATATTTTTGTTCTCTATTCCGTGTTACCGCATCAATTCTTCTGGTTCTCTTTTTCCTTGCATTGAGTCCCCTCTTCTGGCAGGATTTGCGAGACCTCTTTTTTTTCTGTGAACAGTATTAAAAAATATTTGTCGGAAGCGCGACATGAACTCCTCCAAGTTCAGTGGCCGACTAAGAATCATGCTATTCGTATTAGTACCATTGCTGCTATTTTTGTTCTCACTACTACGATTCTCATTACAATCGTAGATTTTGTTTTGAACAAACTCCTTCTTTTTTCTCATGGATCATAATGGGAGATGCAACAAATATTTCAACGGAACAGGGTCGTCAAGATGTAAAAGCTGGTCGCAATTGGTATGTTATTCATACCTATTCAGGGTATGAAGATGCGGTAAAAAATGCTTTAGAGCAGCGAATCGAAACAATGAATATGCAGGATAAGATTTTTGAAGTCGTTGTTCCAAAAGAAACAGAAGTGATTCTGAGAAAGGGAAAACCTGTTCAGAGAAAAAAATGTATTTTTCCTGGATATGTTATTGTGAGCATGATTGTCACGGATGACAGTTGGTACGTGGTTCGTAATACGCCGAATGTGACTGGGTTTGTTGGATCTGGTAATGTTCCTGTTCCTGTCACTCCTGAAGAATTTGGCGTGGTAAAGAAACGTATGGGTGTAAATGAACCAAAGTATAAAGCAGACTTTAGTGAAGGTGATATCGTAAAAATTGTAGATGGTCCTTTTGCAACTCATGAGGGAGTGGTAGATGAGGTATATCCAGATAAAGGAAAACTGCGTGTTTTGGTTACTATGTTTGAACGAGAAACGCCAATGGAACTGACATTTAACCAAGTACAGAAAAAATAATAATGCCATTTTCCCCTGGCTAATTATTTATAATTTACTCATTCGTCATATATTCATATGCCTCGTTTTGCTCTCGCCCTCGCGCTCCTTGGCATTGCGGGATTTTTTGTGTCTGCAGAAGTTTTACTCCATCCAGAAATTTTTGATTCAGCACAGCAATTTCAAGATGATAAGAAGGTTTCTGATGAATCCTCTGATGATGCAAAAAAGGATGTAAAAGAAGATGTTCCTGATGCAAAGAATCTTTTTGCACTTTCGAAATTAAGGGAATCTGGAGTTACTTTGACACAAGGGAGGTATTCATTAGCGCTCTTTCAACATGCTCCTATTATATCTACAAGAGATTCATTTTATCTTGCCACTTTTGCTTTTCAAATTGATGGAAAACCGATTGGAACAGTGAGTCGGGTTCTTCCTACATATGATGTGAGCGCTGGTCGCCTTCTTTCTCTTGTTCGACAAAAATTACAGTCAATTATTCCACACTCTCAAAAGAATCAACTATTTCTCTCAGAAGCTTTAAAAACTATTGGGGAAGCCAATTTTTATCTTAATGATCGAGTGAGTTTTCCAAAAACAATCTTCCTTGTAACCCGATCAAAGACAAAAGTGCTTGCTTTTCAGTATCCTACTGAATATCATGAGTTGGTCAAAAATTATATTCCTCTTTTTTTTGAATAATGGCGAAGAAAGTAAAAACCGTGATTAAGCTCCAGATTCCTGCGGGAAAGGCTAATCCTGCACCTCCTGTTGGGCCAGCACTTGGTGCTGCTGGAATTCAAATTCAGGATTTTTGTACACAGTTCAATGATAAAACTCGTGAACTTGGTGATACCATTGTTCCTGTTGAAATTACCGTGTATGAAGACAGGAGCTTCACTTTTATTATGAAGTCCCCACCGGCTGCTGTTCTTATTAAGAAAGCAATTCAATTGAAAAGTGGAAGCGCGAAGCCTCATCTTGATAAGGTTGGCACCATTTCTCGAAAACAACTCGAAGAAATTGCAGAGATCAAAAAAGAGGATCTCAATGCAAATGATGTTGATGCTGCTGTAAAGATTATTTCAGGAACAGCACGATCAATGGGGGTAAGAACAGGAAAATAATAGTTTTTCTTGCCTGGTATAGAGAATAAGGAGATCTACTAAGTATCTCCTTCCTTAGATATGTAATGTGCTAGCAGGGATGTCATCGAGAAATCCTTTTTGGCATGTGTGAATATGAGGTGTTGTTTGCTTCTGTTGATTGAAACATGATTTGAGATACTGGAATTCTAAAAGTGCATTTGTTGCATTTGTGACATAGTCACGTAGCTTTTTTTTACAGAGGCTTATTTCTCCCTTTTTTTCTCTTTTTTTAATAATAAATTCTTTTTCAATGATTTCAATCATTTCTTGGAGTTCATTATCGAGGATTATTTTTCGTTCACTCAGTTTTTTTCTGCTGGTTCGCTTCTTTCGAAAGAGGCCCATTAGTACAGAATACTCATAGTTTATTCTTTCTTTTTCATTTTTATGGGCTTGTTTTAGGAGTTTTATCTGCACTTGTTTTTGTGTTTCGAGTATTTGTATTTTTTTACGGTATTGTTTTTTGATTTTTTCGTATTCTTCAATACTGAGCCAAAGATTCCCTTCTATTTCGGCTATGTTCTCACGTGAGATAATACTTATTTTCGGATAAATAGAGATAACTTTCAGTAAATCTGATATTTCAGAGATTTTCTCTAGTTTTTCTTTTGCCGTAACAATGAGTTCGTCCTTCACTGCATAGTATATACAATATATTATTATACAATAAGTATTGTAAAATTAAAACATATTTTTCCCTTTACTCTATTGTTTTTTTAGTCTTGACTTTTCTTTCTTTAGTAAATTATTTTTATGATTTAATTCTTTTTTTGTTTCTTCTAATTCTTTCTGTAATTTTTTTATTTTTCTTTCTTGGCTTTTTGTGAACTCATCCAATTTTTCACTACTTTCTTCTGTTGAAGCAAATATTTCTCCAATTTTTTGACCCATTTTTGTGATTTGTCGTTCTCGTCTTTTGGCAACATCATGGTAGAAGGAAGCTCCCAAGAGGCCAGTCGGGAGTGCAAAAATTCCTACCCCCAATACTGATGCGATTGCCCCGAATAGTTTTCCTAAGTCAGTAATAGGAACCATGTCACCATACCCAACAGTTGTCAGTGTTGTTATCCCCCACCAAAATGATGAAGGAATACTCGTAAATTGTGTTTTTGGATTTGATTGTTCAGATAAATATAGGAGCGTTGATACAAAACAAAGGGTGATAAGCATGAGCCAAAATATGGCAATGAGCTCCTCTTTTTCTCTTTTAATTACTTCGAGAATTCGATGAAAAGCAGTAGAATATTTTGATATTCGCAATACTCGAAAAATTCGAGTAATCCTAAAAATTCGAAGCCATCGTGGATCTCCAAAGGGGATAAAAATAAAATAGAATGGAACAATGGCAAGAAAATCAGCTATCATTAATGGACTGAGGGCAAAGCGCAAACGAGGAAAAGATTTTTCGGCATATTTTTTATGTATTGGAGCAACCCAAAGTCTCAATATATATTCCACGGTAAAAATAGTAATAGATATTCCATCAAAATATTGGAAGAATATTTTGTAAGAGTAGAGGGAAGGGTTTGCAGTACCATAAATAGATACGCCGACATTTATGATTATAATCAACAGGAGAGTGACTTCAATAAATCGCTGAAGAAAAGTTTTTCCTTCATTCCACAAAATAGCACTCCAATAGAGACGAATGCTCTTTATTTTTTCTGTTATCATAAAAATGTGAGAGAAGTGTTGATTTTTCCCTTCTTTTTTACCACAATTTGGATGAAATCTTCAAGCCGACATGCCTCTCTATGATTTTTTATGCGAAAATTGTGGACACTCATTTTCTAAAATGCTTCCGCTTGGAACACGAGAAACGAAGTGTCATCTCTGTGGTAAAAAAGCCCAGAAGCAAATTAGTGCCCCTGCCGTTCATTTTTCTGGGAGTGGATTTTATGTGAGTGACAATAGGAAGTCTGGGACATCAGGAGTCAAGAACCAAGGAACACGGGATACGAAACAAAAAAAGTCAGAAAAGAAGAATTGAGAATTGAGAATTGAGAATTGAGAATTGAGAATTGAGAATTGAGAATTGAGAATTGAGAATTGAGAATTGAGAATTGAGAATTGAGAATT
>JANTGK010000044.1 GCA_024762935.1 Candidatus Peregrinibacteria bacterium
TCAGCATTTGTGTCGATTCCTGCTGATTTTTCAAGAGCATCTGCCATAGTTGCCTGAGTCCCTTCGATCTGAGAAGAAGAAGTCGCATCCTTAAATGAAAACATCTTTAGGAAAAATCCGATATCTGGCAATGTTTGAGTTATTCCATCAAGTTTACCAATGAGTCGCTCAGCTAAAGTTGCTTTATTAAGTATAACCTGATCAATGTTAAACATCTCCTCCACAGGAAATGGCTGTGGCACTGAAGCTATGTAATTAGTGGGTTGCTGAATTTTTTTACATATTACAATTGTTTTCATAGTTAGTTTACTTTTATATTTAAATATAAACTATATTAGTATTTAGTTTACTTTTTGTCAAAGATAGAAACTAAAATGGAGTTTGAATTTTTAGCTCTTCGCAAAATCCCGCAATCGCTTTTTCCAAATCACCTTCTTTTTCATTCAGTTCTTTTAACTCTTTCACCACTGCTTCAATATCAATTGGTTCTTCTTCTTCAAAAGTATCTACATATCGGGGAATATTCAGATTGTATTCATTCTCTTTGATCTCTCCCAGACTTGCTTTATGGGAATATTTCTCGATCTCCGCTCGCTCGTGGTAGGTCTGATATATTTTTTCTATGTTCTCATCCGTAAGACGGTTTTGGTTCTTTCCTTTCTCAAATTCTCGGGATGCATCAATAAACAAAATATCATCGTCATCTTTTCTGCATTTCTTAAAAATCATCACCGTTGCCGGAATAGTCGTGCCAAAAAAGAGATTTGATGGAAGTCCTATGACTGCATCCAGATAATTCAGCTTTTCGATGATGTATTGTCGGATATGCCCTTCCGCACCAGATCGGAAGATCGAAGTCTAATCCTGAATATGCTCGGTTCGAACTTTATCGTAGAAGAAGAAAAAGGACTCCGAATGCAAGTATTTACATTTTTGGAATCCTTTTTTACATCGGATCGTTCACAATGGTGGAGCTGAGGGGATTCGAACCCCTGACCCCCTGCTTGCAAAGCAGGTGCTCTAACCAGCTGAGCTACAGCCCCACACGAATGTTAGATTGCTTCTAACGCAATGTTGTCAAATCTCTTGCACTATCAGTGCGCCAAAGCATTTTTACGGAAGGGGATATAAAAATCAAGTAAATTTCACAAAAAATGATTCCAATACTCTCTTCTTTTATAAACACATTAAAATTGACACCCCTGATTTCCTGCAATAGAATTCAAATACGTTTCTTTCGCTCAATACATATGCAAAAACGATTCTTCTGCACATAAGCTTTGGTTCATACTTCAAGCTCATTTGCACCATATTTCTTTCTTTTGGGTTCTTTCTCTCAATACTCTCTTTTTTTATGGGAATTTTTGGTGGAGACGTATCTTTTACTCTTGTCACTACTCATTACATGGGGATTACGGCAGCAGCAATGAATGTACTCTTTGCTCCAATAATTACCATTATCATGGGAATCCTCTTTGCGCTATTTTCTTTTCTTCCGTTTACATTATTTCTAAAAGCAATAGGAGGAATACGTCTCCAGATAAACACTGCTGAACAAGTATAATCCTGAACCGAATCAGAAAACAAAATTTCTCAAATTGAATACATATCGAGGGTATTTGTACCATAAAAAAGTACTAGAAACGGGAGCTGTATTGATTGGTCAGAAATTCGTTTAGATATTCTAATAATTTGCATGTTAACCAGGAGATTCCTATTATGATAATGAAAATCATCTACATCTCTTTTAATCCTATGAAAACAATGACCTGCACACAACTCGGTGGAGCCTGTAATAAAAAGTTTCAAGCAAATTCTTTTCAGGAAATCGCTCAAATGAGCAAACAACATGGAATAGAAATGTTTCAAAGTGGTGATGCAGAACATCTCGCTGTAATGGGAAAAATAATGCAGATCATGCAGAATCCTGAGGATATGCAAAAGTGGATGGAGCAAAAGAAGGCAGAGTTTGAAGCACTCCCGGAAGATCAATAGGCCTGCTTGGCATCCTGTGAATACTGAGAAGATAATTGAGCAAAAATATCCGTTGTCCACGCCTGAGCAGCATCATGGTCATTTGGCACATCTTGTGCTTTAAATATTTTCTGCAATCAAGCCTTTACCTCTTGAGTGCAGTAAAATTTCTCATGTACACATAAATTTTCAGAGGAAAAAAATATGATACTTTTATAATTTTTTCCATACTATTTTTTTAAAGTTGCTATTGAAAAACACAAACAATAGTACAAACAAAAATATTAAACTCAGCACAACGGCACTACTGGTTGGCACATCAAAGTAAAATGAAATCACAATACCAATGGTAATCCCAATAATGTTGAATACTGAACTCCACAGCAAGGAAGATCGAAAATTTCCTACTGCTTGTTGAGCTGTTAATACCGGAATAATAAGTAAACTGCTAATCAGTAATCCTCCAATGATTTTGAGGGAAAAGGCGACAAAAACGCCGACCATCATCATAAAAAAAATCTCAAAAAAAGGCTGAGAAGAAAACTTGCTGCGAAAGAAATCTTTATCAAAAATAAGACACAATAAACGATTATAAAAAATAAAGAGGCAAGATATCAACACGATACTCATAATTAAAAACATGAAGAGCTCATTCGGAGTAACCGTTAGTATTGACCCAAAAAGATATGTTTCTAACGAAACGGGGTTGTTTTTTGCCAGATGAATACAAACAAGAGCAATGGCAATTCCGCCCGAGAGAATAAGCACGGAAACGGCTTCTTTTGGGAGGGATTTTTGTTTACTGAGAAAATAGAGTAATAAACTCGCAATAAGAGCTGTTCCAATGGCTACTGCAGGAGGGGAAACATGAAAAAGAACCCCCAGCCCTACTCCTGCTAGACTCGTATGTGCGAGCATATCAGACATAACTGCTTGTCTACTCGCTACTAAAAAATTTCCCAGTAGAGCAGCAACTATGGCGCATGCATAGCCAATCAAAAATGCCCGAAGCATAAAATCGTAAGAAAAAATTTCTATCATAATGTGTGGTTATGGTGATGATGAATGGGGTGAAGAGCCGGAACTGATGTATTCACCCTGCAAGTATTAAGCTTTCCGTTCATAAAATCTACAGGATGACATCCTTCGTGGAGTTTTTTATTGAGGCATAAAATTCGATGACATTTTTGAATAACACTTTCAATTTCGTGTGATACAAAAATAATAGTGGTTTTGTAGGTAGCATTAATATCTGCCAAGAGTTCGTATATTTGAATTTTTGTCGTGTAGTCTACGCCGCTGAGTGGTTCATCAAAGAGAAGGACATTTGGATTACTCAGAAGCGAACGAGCGATAATGACACGCTGTTTTTGCCCACCGGAAAGCGAGTGAAATGATTTCTCTAGAAATGATGGATCAAGTCCGACCATGGTCAGTTTTTCAGAAAACAACTTTTTTTCTGCTTTTTTTCGAAAAAAAGACATCCTGAGGACTCCCATTTCCAAAACCTCACGGACGGAAAGTGAAAAAAAACTTTCCGGCAAGTAATTTTGTGGAACATATCCAAAAGAAACATTTTTGGAATATATGATTTCGCCTTTTTGCGGAGTGATAATTCCCAAAAGTGTTTTCAGCAGTGTGGATTTTCCCGCACCATTTGGTCCAATAAGGCCAATGTAATCGCCTTGCTGCACTTCAAGGGAAATATCTTCAATTGCTGTATGCCCACCAAAGGAAACCGTCACATTTTTGAGTGTTATTATTGGCATCCGAGTGCGGTTTTAAAACTGTTAAAATTTTTCGTATACCCCGTAAAAAATTCTTCTGAATCGGTTTCTAAGGGGTTTACAGGGAGCATGGTGAGCCCTGTTTCTCGGGCAAGGGTTTGAGCAAACTGCTTCACATTATTTTCTTCTGTAAGAATATACGATACCCCTCCTGCTTTTGCCTCTTTATTCAGTTCTGCAAGAAGTGCCGCAGATGGTTCATCATGGGGAGAAATCCCTGCAATAGGATGCAAATCAAGATTGTATCGACGAGCGACATACCCAAAAGCATCATGAGAAATAATGGCTTGATTATGGGTACAGTGAGTAAAGGTTTTTGTATATTGATCATCAAAGGCTTGTAATTTTTTGTTTACAGTATTTGCGTTTTGCGTATAGAAAGTACTATTTTTTGGGTCAATCTCATTAATTTTGGCAACAATGCTATTTACCATTTGCTGTGCCAACACGGGATCAAGCCAAGTATGGGGGTCAAATTCTCCATGATGATGTTCTTCTTCGTGCTCTTCATCTTCTTCTTCTTCTTCAGCATGTTCATCTTCGTGCTCCTCCATTTTATGGAGATCAATATCGTGGGACACCTCAACAGTTGGAATACTTTTTTCTTGGAGTTGAGGAATCATATCGTCTGCCCATGGTTCAAGCCCTGCCCCTTGAAAGACGACCAAATCTGCATTATTGAGCTGTATGATATCTTGAGGGCTTGGGCGAAAATCATGCACTTCGTTATTTCCTGCCAGGTTTATCACATTTGCTTTTCCACCCGTTATTTGTTCGGTAAAAAATGTCAAAGGATAGAAACTCGTCACAATATTTAGCTTTTGCACCTGCTGTTTTGGAGCAGAATCAGTAGCGGGGGTATTTGTATTTTTTGTTCCCGATTGGCACCCTGCCAAACTGACAGAGAAGAGGAGTAAAGGAAGGATGAATATTTTTTTCATGAAAGAACCAAAAGAATAAAAATTATGTTGTACATGTTCGACATTTTCCTTCGAAAGAAAAGTTATGTTTTTGAATATGAAAACCATCTTTCATGAGGTTTTGTTCTATTTTGTGTATATTTTCTTCGAGAGCCCGATCTGCAATGCAAGTAATGCGCTCGCAGTCACGACACACAAAATGGTGATGATGTAATTTCTGTATTTCATAGTGAACAACGCCATCTCGTAAGGAAAATTTTTGAATCATATTATTCGTAATTAAAGTTTCCATTTGTCGATAAACAGTTGTTTTGTTCGGGGACATTCCTTTTGTATTCAAAATTTTTTGAATCTCGGAAACTGTCATTGGTGTTGCTTGACTGTCTAGAATGCTCAATATTTCTGTACGGAGGGGTGTAGAGCGTAGGTTTTTTTCCATAGTATTGTGAGATATTTTCTCAAAGCAGATGCATCGTAGAGAAATAAAAAAATAAATGCAACTTAATTGCATTAATAAATATATCCATGATTCAAACACTATTGAGAATCTTTTGCGAAACATGGAGTCATTCCTTTAACAATTCCGTTGTCGGTCTTAAAAAAATGGTTATTCCTTTCCATCGACAAATAATGGATCCATGTAGATTCTACTTTCTTGTGGAAAGATTTGATCTTGATACTTTGAAGTTCCTTTTTTGGAGTAGGGGACTTCAGCAGCACTCGTCATGGGTTCAAAAGCGAGCTGACAAACACGCATCCCAGGGTACAGTGCCACAGGCATTCGATTAATATTGGTAATCTCAAGGGTAATGGTTCCAGCAAATCCAGCATCTACAAACCCAGCAGTAGAGTGAATTATTATTCCCAGTCGACCAAGAGAACTCCTTCCTTCAACTCGTGCGACAACATCATTGGGGAGGCTTACTTTTTCAAGCGTGACACCCAAAACAAACTCGCCAGGCTGTACAATAAAAGCCTCACCTTCTGGAACCTCAATAAGCCGGGTAAGATCTTTTGCATCTGTCATCAATTTTGGATCAAGAACGGCATATTTTCCGTGTTCATAAATTTTAAAATGTTTACCCAGTCGCATGTCCATAGAACTGGCACCGATTTGGTTTTTCCAGTTGGCAAAAGGGGAATCGATGATGATTTGTCCGGCATCGATCTTCGCGTTAATATCTTTATCTGAGAGAATCATAAGTGAGAATATTTCCTGTGTATTGTAGAACGAATTTATTTCTTTGTCATGTTGGTCTTTTAATTTAGTCATGAGCCATGAGTCTTTAAATCTATGGATTAGACCCTGCAAAAGCTCACAGCTAATGGCTAATAGCTTTCTTTTATTCCACATAAAATCCACTCCACGCTTTTTGCTCCGTTTCATCAATGCTGCAGTTACTGATCTCAAAATGATATTTTTTGCCGTCTTCGATTTTTATGAGAGCAATATTTTTTTTCTGAAAAATCACCTTTCCTTTTTCTCCTGCACTGTCCCAAAAATCAAAGAAACAATCATGGGCCTTATTTCCTTCAACTGGTTTCCAAATAAGGAGTGCCTTCCCGTTTCGTATCTTTTTAGCAAATACCTTGAGTTCATACACCGGTTTAAAAATGAGTTCTTTCCATTTGTATGTCGGATTTCCCTCTTCCTTCTCGGAAGTACTCTCTTGAACTTCTTGCTCATCCTTCTTTTCAGATTCAGCAATACACTGTACTTGAGTACCTCCTTCAAGAGTTCCCCATTCAAAACCCTTGTGACATACACAAGAATCTCCAACACGGTATGAATTCTCTCCGCAGTATCCTGTTGATTCTATTTTTTTACACTCCCAACGAGAATTATCCCAACTGTATCCGGCATCACATTGGCATCGTCCTTTTTCATCGGTAACAGTCGTATCTGAGCAAAAAACCTCAAGTGATCCAGCCAGTGGAATATCTATTTGGTTTTCAATAAGAAAGCTATTGAGTTCAGGTGTTTCAATAAATCTTTCACGTTCCCCCTCTGGTGCTGTCACAACCATACCGATAAGCTCATCATCCTGATTAAATACACCACCACCAGTGACACCTTTTGTTATCGGCATATCAATAAGAGAACCAAATGTATACACATCAATAACACTCGCAACTGTCACTTGCAGGACAGATCCCCAAGATTCAGGATATCCGAGAACGTAAACAGATTCAAAAAGAGTCGGCGTATCACCAAACGATTGTACAAAATTTCGAAAAGGATATTCTTCCATTGTTACTCCTTCATATCGTACCCGTGAGACTTTTCCATACGTAAGATTCCCTTCATCCATTTTCCACATGGAACTGATTTGCAAAAGAGCAATACCTCTTCGTTTATCTCCTTTTATAAATTTTGCCTCAAAGGCGCAGTTTGCAGAGCCCATATCACCCTCATTCTTGCATGCAATAGCACGATAGACATCTGGAAACATCACCATTCGTTCAGCAGCTTTATAGTCAGTGAGAATGAGTCCATTTTTACTAATAAGAATGCCAGAGATTTCATCATCATATTCTGTAATGGTGCCATGATCTGTTTTGATGATTTTTAGCTGGACGATATTCTCAACTGCTTCAGCGGGAATAGCATCAGACGTTGCAAGAGAGCCTTGTACTCCAAGAAGAAAGAAGAAAAGGGCAGAGAGAAATTTTTTCATATCCCAAAAAATTGATGTACCAAAATAGTATATCTTTATGAGTTTGTAAAGATGAGTTTATACCTTCACACATGTTTTTGTATGTGGTATAATATATTATTAAATTTTAATATAAAATGAACACAAAATACCAGACTAGCGAAGATTTTGCAGAAAGTTTAGTGAAAGGGAGAATTGCAGAGACAATCATCGAGAGGCTATTTGTTGAAAATAATTTTACTGTTTTTCATTATGGAATGGAAAATACAATTCCAAATGTAATGAAATTTCTAAAAGGAAAAAATGATGAAGTCTCCCAAAGAATTAGAAAATTGCCAGACCTCGTTGTATGGAAAGATAAAAAACCATATTTCATCGAGGTAAAGTACAGCAAGAATGAGGAATTCCCAGGTCAAAATATTAAAGAATATATTGATTATCCGTATCAGAATACTTATTTCATTCTTGTTTCAAAAAAACACATCAAGTGTATTTCATACAACGAATTAAAAGCAGGGAAAGTAATAACGGCAGATACTTCAAACTATCTCAGCAACATAGCCGAGCTTAATCTTAAAAAAGAGACCATTATAAAATACTGCGAAATGGCAGAAAAGTTCTATAAAAACATTACATAAATATGAAGGTCCAAACAAAAAAATGCAATCAATGTGGGAATGAAGTTGGTATTCACGAGAATGTCTGTGACCTATGCGGAGGCACAAGATTCTCTCTAAAAAAAGTAAATAGTATGGTGCGTAATAGAGTGGGTGTAATTGCTTTTTTCATTCTGGTGATTCCAACTCTCTATTTTTTTAACTGGTCTAAAACACAAGAAGAGAGAAAAAATTTTGAGGTAGATATTAAAAATAATATTCAGAAGCATAAAGATATTTATTTAAGCGATACCAATCAAAACCTACAGCAACAGATAAAAGAAGTGCGGGCACAGGAATATGAAATCCATGGAGACCAAAAAAGTAAAACAATGCGTCTTCTTCAAGAATTTCAAGTACAGAAAAAAAAGTTAACCGAGAATTACAGCCAAAATATAGATGACATTGATCATGTTCAACTTCTCACTCCAGAAGATGCAATTGATATAAAATTACTAAATCAATATTTACAAGAGACAAAACAAATAAAGAAAGTAACCATAGAATTTTATTCACAGCTACAAACTCTTGATACAGACCTTATTGCAGCTATTGATAATGAGCAATTGAAACAAGAGACTAAAAAAATTCTTTCCCTTCTTGAAAAATTTCAATCTATAAATATTTCATTATTAGAAATAGATGTTGATATGACACAGTTCTTAATAGAACATAATGAGGTTGCAACAATAAAGAATGAAAAAATAGTGATAGAAGATAACCTTCTCCAACAAGAGCTTGATCGTCTTATAGAAAATCGAAATAAACTTATTAAAGAGGCAGATACCATGAGGCTTATGTATGGGTATGAAGGGTATGAAAATCCAAATAAATTTATTTTTCATTCACAAGTATCACAAAAAAAATCAGAGGAATATCTCCGTTTTTCCAAAGAATTTATAAAAGAAATTAATTCAAAATTCTTTTCAATTAATAATGCCCCATTGCCCATATCATGTGTTGTCTTTCAATCAAAGGAAGATTTTCAGCAATACTTAAGGGATGATCTGAATATTTCTGATCCTCCTGGCTATGGTCAGTACATCCCTCAACTCAATACATTTTTTACTTATGACGGATCTGGTTTTGGCACATTTACACATATGATTCTCTATCCACTTATGTATACGGATCTTTCCAATACTCCGGATTGGGCGGAAGATGTTATTAGTACATATTTCGAGAAATTTTTTGGTTATGAGAAGAATGGGAAGATGTATTTCTATTGGGGATTTCAAAATCCATGGAGAATAGAACAGGTGGCTGATAGTCTCCCAAATATCTCTTTAAATGATATTCTTAGTAATAATACCGGACAGTCAGAGAAAAGACTCTTCTCTATTTTCCTTCATGAAAATAACAAATTTAAAAAATTCATCTCCCTTATTCGTCAAAATGACAAAAAAGGATTTAACACCTTTTTAGAAGCCGTTTTTGAAATGCCACTCGATGAAATACAACCTCTTTGGAAAGAATATCAAAAAAAAGTTCTTCAAGAAAAAGACAGTCTTTTACAGATCCCCGCAAGTACTATCTTCTCTTCTGAGAAAGAATTTAAAGACTTTATAAAAGACCTCAAAAAGAACAAAGCCATCCAATTACCAAGCACTGATGATAGGTATTAATTCGGATTCTTAATATCCCTCCTGTCTCAACAGCACCATGGAATTCTCCTATTGAGTTTCTCTACATCCCAGTTTTACCAATGTCATGATGAACCTTCATGTCCTAGGTGTCACCTAGGACAACTGAACATGTCCTAGGTGTCACCTAGGACAACTGAAAAAATATTGAATTAAAAATTCCACCATTAGCTACGAGCTAAAGCTTTTACATTCCAGTTTTACCAAGGTCATGTTGAATCTGCTCTATTTGAAACTTAAAACTCTCTGGGTCTTTTTTAAAAATATCTAGTGCTTTGTACAAATACGTTTTCGAGGTAACAAAATCTTTCATGTGGTAGAGTGACTCTCCATAATCGAGATATATTTTCCCAACAGCAGTAGAGTCTTCTTCTGTAAGTTCCGGAACAATAGCCAAGGCCCGATTATGAGCAT
>JANTGK010000045.1 GCA_024762935.1 Candidatus Peregrinibacteria bacterium
GCACCAAAATGTGCCACGACATGAGCAGCATTAATAGTACCAAGTTTTAATGCTTCGGGCAATGATTTTCCAATGAAAATTGCACCAATTGTGCCCGTTAAAAAACTATCACCTGCTCCAAGTGTATCGACTCGCTTGTGCTCTTTTACTATCGGACAAGTGTAGATATTCTTGCGATCACAACCAGTTGCTCCTTTGAGTCCATTTGTGATAATAATTTGTCCACCAGCACCGGCATGAAACAGATTTCTATATATACCTTCTACTGTTTTTTCCCCTGTAAATAGCATACCTTCTTCTTTGTTCATGAGAAGAACATCTACATTTGGAAGAAAATCAGAAAATGCTAAAACTCCTTGTTCTAGTGATTCTCTTCCTGGGTTCCAACTCAGAAATTTTGCGGGATTTCGATCAAAATATTGTCGAATGGTGTTAAAAACAGATCGTGAGCATCCAGAAAGGTGTTGCAAACAAACACCATCAAAATGATGAAGGGTTTCAAGCTCAAATTCTTGAAAACTATCATTTGCCCCGGAAGAAAAAAGAACTGTTCTTTCTCCTGATGAGGCAGATAGAATCATTGAGAAACCACTTTCTTCCCTGTTCCCTCTTTGTATAAATTCATCAGAAACCTTTTCTTTCTCCAAGTTTTTTAGAATTCTTTTCCCAATTTCATCATCTCCAATTTTTCCGAGAACGGCAGTATGAAGTCCAAATCTCGAAAGTCCTACAGCAACATTTGCTCCACCACCACCAAATGTCTCCCTTTTTTCTTGAATTCGGACCTTATCCCCGAGACGGAACCCAATATAATTTTCATTATTTTTTGTAAAATGTTCTTGTCTTCTTGGACGGAGAAAAACATCATTTGTCAGTGAGCCGACAGCAAGAATTCTATTTTTCAAAGAGTATGATGAATGTGAAGGAGATGGGGGTGAAGGGGGTGAATATGTGTAAAGCGCCATGGCGGAACCTTCTTTTCTGGTCGATATTTTATTTTTACAATAGTAGCGAAAATAGCAAATATAATAGCAAGAATTGCAATAAGAACGAATGCTGTTTGAATTGTGTAGAGTTCAGAGATGCTTCCAATCAGAAGTGCACCAATAAGCATTCCGAGGCGCTGAAAGATGATTTGAAGTGCTGCAATCTGAGGAGAGTCTTTTCTTTCTGTATTGGCAGCAATGGTACCAAGATTAGCTGGCATGATTATTGCAAGGGAAAGAGAGGTGAGTACTGCTGATATTCCGATGAATAATGGAGCTTCTACCTGAGAGAGGATAATCAGTGGAAGTACTGAGAACATTAGTCCTCCTATGATAAAGAGCATTCGATCAGTACGATCTTCAAAGACTGAAAATATTGCTGAGAGGAGCATGGGTGCATAAACAGATGCCATAAGAAGTCCAATCTCTGCTATTGAAAGTTGCATTTGAAAAGCAAGAATCGGAAGAAAAAGCAGGAGTGAACTCTGAATGACTTGTAAAAAGCATATCAGGAGCATTGAGAATTTAATCTGTAAATTCAAGTGAAAGAAATGTTGAAAGAGTCTAAATTCTTTTTTAAGGATACGGGCTGGTTTGAAGGCACAAAAAGGGAAACATGTTGTCTTGTTCGGTGAAAGTTTCTTCAATAGGTATATAGAAGAGATATAGAATGGAATAGCAATAGCAAAAAGAATAGGGATTACATGGTGGATTTCCTTTTCAGATGTGCTGGTGACAAAGTAGAGAAAATAGCCTCCTGCTACGGCAGCTATCATCCATGACATATGTCGTATAGAAAAATTTGTTCCAAGGATAGTGGATGCGTATTGTTTGCTACTTGCTTCCATAAGGTAGTCTCTTGTAGCGACATCTCGTGCAGCTCCACCTATGCCATGAAAAATTGCTCCTACAAAAAGGAGTGCGGGGAGATGAAATATCCCTGCACAAAAATAGAGTATGACCGTTAAAAGAGCTCCAAGCCGACCAATAATGGCAACCATTCTTGATGATTTTACTCGAATTATTTCTGAGAGTGGTGCGAGGGCGATGAGACCAATAAAGCCTTTTACAGAAACAATAAGACCAACAAGGAATAGATTTTCTAAGAGGAAATCTGCATATACAGAGAAAAATGGGTCAATGAATCCCCATGCAAAAAAATCAATTCCCATAGTGAGAATTATAATTTTTATTCCTGAGGTAAAAATTTGCTTTTCTTTTGAGAAGAATTTTGTGAGAGACATATTCATATTCGAGAAAGGCGAAGAGCACGATGAAAAAAGAACATCGCAAATGAAAATGAGATGGAGAGGAGTAAAATGTATATTGATTCAGGTCCATCTTTATCAAGCTCCTGAAGGTCATCGAGTTTTTGATTTGGTTGGTATTCGGCAGCTTTGTGAAGTCCGGCAAAAATTGGCATTGCATATTTCTCATCGTAGGATTCTCCCGTAGGAGCTCCGTTAATATTCATGGGGACAACTGTTATATAGTATGCTACTCCATTAATAAGATCAGGAATGGTGGCACTTCTTGTTTCTCCGCTGACTAAAAAGCGTTCAGAGTGTACTCCAGATGAAATACCAAATCGAACATCAAAAAAATCAGCAGATACCTTTGGGTCACTCCATTGAAGGTATATCTCTCCATCTCCTGGAATAACATTGAGTGTATTACTGAGATTAATAGTAGTAGGGGGTGTTTCTGTTTCATCAATGTCTGTTACTGGATGGACCGGCTCTTGAGGAACAACAGATATGAGATTAGACGGTTCACTTTCATTTCTGTCATTATCAATGGCTACGATACTGTAATATCGCTTTTCTCCGGGGGTGACACCATTGATTTCCTTTTCTGTGACATCTGAGGAAACCTGTGCAAAAGGGCTCATAAATAAACTGTTTGTTCCTGAAAGTATTTGGTATTTGTTGAGCCCTGCTCCCTCTGAGTCTGGAGCTTCCCATTGGAGGAGAATACTTCCACCATCTTGAGAAGCCAAAATGAGGTTTTTTGGAGGAGTAAGAGTGGGTTTTCCGGCAACAACAGTAAATGATTCAACATTCTGAGATTTTGTAGGATTATCATACTTATCACTAATAGATATATTAATGGTGTACTCTCCATCTTTTTCAGGAGCTCGTATAGTGGCAGAATATTTTCCAGGGTTCGATTTGTCTTCGGTGAAATCTTGAGAGATATTTGTATCATTAACGGTCATATTTGCTGATCCAAGACCTGGTTCAGAGAACATAATAAGAGTAATTTGGTCATTTGCTTGGATATCCCCAGAAGGGTCTATTGATGTTTTATCTACTGTAGGAGGAGTGGAGTCAACAGAAAAAGTAATGGGATCTGATTTTTTATTGAGTTCAAGGTCTTCAAAAACAAGAACGTGCTCACCATCTTTGATAATAGGAATTGTATCATCAAAAAAAGATCCATCTGCATCTGGCAGAATTGTTTTTACTTCTCGATCATCAAGGTAGACCTGTATTTCATTTCCTTTAATATTTTTTCCCTTAATAGTAATCGTCTTATTTCGAAATGTACTTTGATCCTTTGGTCGATCAATAATAAAAATATCATTTTTTTCTGGATCAAGAGTGGAGTCACCATCACAATTTTCTCCTTGGCATTTGTCATATACTTGAACCGTTGCTTCACCCTTAACGTCTGTAAACCCTCCTTCTTCTGGGTCAAATTCTTGTACTCGAATGGTGTATTTGCCGCTTGCTGGAAAAGAAATCACTTTTGAAAAATTCATTTGACCCTGATTTGATACATCAAATTCAATATTCTGACTGTCTTTTGGAAGTTCTACGTTTGAATCATCAGCAGTGATGACAATGTTTCCAGTATAATATCGAACTTGATTTTCATCAGCATCTTCAGCAGTAATGGTGAGATCCCAAGGATCTTTTTGGAGTTGTTTACCTGAAGCAGACTTGAGTTCTACTTTAAAGTGATCAGTGATACCAAATTCTCCTGAATTATCATCATCATCGTCTGGTCCAAAAATATCGGTTGTTTCAAAGAGCGTAGCCATGAGGGCATCCCCGCCTCGTGATTTTTCTGGCTGCGATTCAAAGAAGACTGCCTTTGCTCGTTCTTCTAGTATGATTCCTGAATTTCTATCGAGAATAGAGTAGTAGGAAACTCCTTCAGCAGAAGAGCGAATATGAAAGAGCACCTCACCATATGAATCAGTAGATTTATTACCGATGATTTCAATGGTATCTTCTGCACGAGAGGAAACGAGTTCTACAAAATGATTTGGAACGGGATTTCCATGTTCGTCTCGGAGTTGGACTTGAATTTTTACCGGTTTGGTTTCATCAGCCGGTGCTGAGTCTTGTAAAACTTTTACACGAGAGTAGGTAGAAGAAACTGAATCAGGAAATACTTCGAAAGTTGTATTTGGTCCATTATTTATTTTTGTTTCCTTATTGTAAGCCCATACCTTGTACATTCCAGATTTTTTTGTATGAAAGCCAAGGAACGTGAGTTCTGATATGCCGGTTTCATCTGCAGTTTCATTGAACTCAAGTATCCCATCATCAGGCGTTTGTATGCGAAAAGTAATAGGGGATTTTGGTTCCAGGTCAAATGCCTTTATAGTCGAAGAATATCCCGCGATAGTGTCTGTGGCAGCAACAGAAAATGTTTCTGTATATGCTTGTACAGGTCCGATAAGGAATGCTATTCCGGAGAAAAGAGCCAGTATTATGGATATTTTTGTTTTAATTTTTATTCTTATATCATTTTATTATCTCAAAAATACTGAAAAAAATCAATATCTTTGGCTCCTTTTTGCGGTTCTTCTGAAAATAAAAAAAGTTCCGAAGAACTTTTCTCTTTATTGACTGAATTCTATTCGGTTATTTAGCGAGTTTTCCTCCATGTCCTTTCCATTTTCGTGTAGGAGCAAATTCACCGAGTTTATGTCCAACCATGTTCTCTGTAACAAAAACAGGAACATGTTGTTTACCATTATGTACAGCGAAAGTGAAACCAACAAAGTCTGGATGAATATCACAAGCGCGAGACCATGTCTTAATGACTGTTTTGCTTCCAGATGCATTTGCATTTTGCACCTTTTTCATTAATCGTGGGTCTACGAATGGGCCTTTTTTTGAACTTCTGGTCATGCGAAAATAAATAAGTTATGACTCCAAATGGAATCTGTAATGGTTATTTTTTCTTTCGTCCTCGAATAATAAATCGTGACGAATTTTTTCTTTTAGATCGAGTCTTTTTCCCAAGAGCTGGTGCTCCCCATGGAGTTTTTGGATTTTTTAATCCAATAGGACTGTGTCCCTCTCCTCCACCATGCGGATGGTCAACAGCATTCATTGATTTTCCAAGCACTTGAGGTCTCCATCCCATTTTTCGTTTTCTTCCTGCCTTTCCAATGCGAACATGGGAGTGATCTGCATTTGATACGACACCGATAGTTGCATAACAATTTTTTGGAACATAGCGAACTTCTCCGCTTGGGAGTTCAATCTGTGCCATGTCTCCATCAAGGGAGGTGATTTTTGCTGAAGATCCAGCAGACTTTACCATTTGTGCTCCCTTCCCTGCCTTCAGTTCGACATCATGAACAGGGTACCCAGGTGGAATATTTCGAATCTCTAATCTATTTCCTGTTTGTACCTTTGCTTTTTTGTCACAGATAATCATATCTCCTTCACCAATCCCTTCTGGTGCAATGATGTATCGTTTTTCCCCATCTGCATAATGCAGAAGTGCTAAAAATGCAGTTCGACCTGGATCATATTCAATGGCAGCTACTTTTGCTGGAATACCGGCTTTATCTACACGTTTTGTATCTATAATACGTATTTTTCGTTTAACGCCACCACCTCTGTGTCGAACAGTGATATGTCCGTGAGCATTTCGTCCTGATTTTCCTGTTTTCTTTTTGAGAAGAGATTTTTCAGGCTTCTTTTTTGTCAGAACAGAATAGTCGACAACAGTTCCTTTTTGGCCGGAGGTTGATCCATGAAGTTTTCTGATTCCCATTATTTCTTAACAGATGTTTCAATTTTTTCTTCTTTCGGTGAAGATTTTTTCTTCGATTTCTTTGGTGCAGAAGCCGGTTTTAAGAGGTCAAGAGTTTGTCCTTCAGCAAGGCGAACAACTGCTTTTTTTCGAACTTTTCGTTTAATTTGAGGTCCATGTTTTCCACGAACTCTGATTTTTATTGGAAGCTTAATTATTTGTACTCCAGAGACTTTTGCTCCAAAGAATTTTTTCACTGCTGATTTCACATCATCTTTTGTTGCATCAGCATGTATGTAAATTGTGTGTTGACCTGTTTTATCAACAACATTCATTGATTTTTCAGTAACAACAGGGCCGAGAATAACATGACTCAAGTTCATTTTTTAGATCCAAAGATTTCTTTCGTTTTTTCGATAGCATCCTCTAAAAAGAGGATTCGATCAGCAGACAATATGTCAGCTATATTTAAATACTGTGCAAAAATTGTTTTAACCTCCTGGATATTATTAGCAGATTTTTCAAGGATGGTATCTCTTCCAGCTGTTACGACTAGTGTTTTTCCAGTACATCCAATTTTTTGAAGAAGCTGAGAAAAATCTTTTGTCTTTGGCTCCTTTGCAGAAAATCCTTCGAGGGCTGATATTCCTTTTGCTTTTGCTTTTGCACTCAGTGCACCTAAAAGTGCCTTCCTTCGCATTTTCTTTGGCATTTCTTTCCCAAAATTTCTATTTGGAGTTGGACCAAAAATTATTCCACCACCACGCCACTGAGCTGACCGAATGGAACCTTGTCTTGCTCGACCTGTTCCCTTTTGTTTCCAAGGCTTTCTTCCTCCTCCTGCAACTTCTGATCGTGTCTTTGCTGATGCAGTAGATACACGCCCATTCCCCTGTTGTCGGAGGAGGGCATCATGCATGAGTCCAATGGCAATATCAGCTTCGAATATTTCTTTTGGAAGAGTTATACTTCCTTTTTTTGAGCCGTCAGTAGTATAGAGATCTATTTTCATCCTTGTTTTTTCAGAAGTACAAATCCATTTTTTCCACCTGGAACTGGTCCTTTAACCGCAATGAGGTTCCTCTTTGTGTCAATGCTAACTATTTTTCGATTTCTGAGTGTAATCTTGTCGTTTCCCATTCTTCCTGCCATCTTAATTCCTGGTTTTGATCGACCTGGCATAGCACATGCTCCGGTTGAACCATGTCGTGGCTCTTTTGTTCCATGTGATCGTCTAGCAACACTGAAGTTGTGTCTTTTTACAGGACCTTGAAATCCTTTTCCTTTTGAAGTGGAAATAACTGTGATTTCGTCTCCTGCATTAAAGGTATCAACAGTGATAGTATCTCCCTTTTTCCCCTCTGAAACACCAGTAAATTCTCGAAGGATTTTAAATTTCTTTGTTTTTTTCTCCTTCTTTAGCTTATCTGCTCCAATGACGACCGCATCGACTCCATCTTTCTCCGCTGTTTTCACTTGATGAATTGTGTTTGGCTCGCAAGAAATATAGGTAACGGGAATAAAATCTCCGTTTTCTTCAAATATTTGAGCCATGCCGATTTTTTTTCCGATTATTCCTGACACGTTGTTTTGTAAAAAATTGAGCGCTTCCTCTGTGTAATGATTCCTTCGTGAGGCGGAAATCTTACGGGGAAGATCAATAGCGCCGGCAGATTATCTTTTTTTTCTTATACTCTGTCAAATGTTTTTCTGTAAAACTTCTTTTTTTCACAAGATCTTCTGTCATCTGCCTATTCTCACCTATTTGAGCTTTTTAAATTCTTCCCTATTACTAATTTTATTGTCTGGGAAATAATTTGTTGATGAAAAACACAGTACTATTGCATCTGGTGAGAAGTCTGTCAGTTCATACCAGACAAGTGTGTCGATAAATATTCCTCTATGGGGATTATTCATAATAATTTTATTGAGAGGTCCACCATCAGGTGAAACCTTAATACTACATCTTCCTCTAATACATATAAAAAATTCTTGTTCGATTGTATTGGCACATCCTCCTCGTATTCTTCCTGTCGGAACATTCCATATGTAGGAGACCCTTTTTATATTAAAGGGGATTGCAGAGTCGGTTTCTATGGAAACAAGTTTTCCCCGATCTTGCTCATCAGTAATGGGGAGTTCTACTTCCCGAATTATATGGGGCATGGTTCAGTAAAATATGAAACTTCTATATTTGCATATTCATTTATGAGTATGTCTCCAAGTGCTTGTATGCCAAATCGTTCTGTTGCATGATGTCCACATGCGAGAAAGTTTATCGGCATTTCTGAGAAATCATGGTATCTGTGCTCTGAAAGTTCTCCTACAATAAAAGTATCTGCACCTGCTGCTTTGCATTGCTCTGCATAATCAGAACCTCCTCCTGAGCATATTCCAATTCGAGATACTTTTTTTTGAAGAAAAGGTTCTCCAAAATTTACCGGTTGTGCAAAAATCTGTTCACAGGTAGACATAAACTCTTGAAAATCCACCGGTTGAGGGAGGTCTCCTACAGCACATATATCGACCATTTCGATTTTTTGGAGTCCTAGTTTTTTTGCAATTTGTGCGTTATTTCCAATTTCTGGGTGTGCATCTAGGGGGAGGTGATACCCAAAGAGTGAAATATTATTTTGTAAAAGAATTTGTAGTCTTTTTGTGAGCTCGGGGGTGAGTTTTTTTACTCCATTTCCCCAGAAAAGACCATGATGAACAAGCACGGCATCTGCTTTCCAATCAGCAGCCATTTCTAAAAAATTTTTACTCGCAGTAGTGCCGAGAGCAATTTTATTTATTTCAGATTTTCCGGGAACTTGGAGTCCATTTTTGCACCACGGGTCAGGAACCGTATCCAAATGAAGAAAGGTTCGACAAAATGTTTCGAGATTATCGCGTAAAATCATTTTTTAGGAGATTTATTTCAATTCCTATTGTGGCACATCTCTTTCTTTTTTGGAATAGTATATTGAGACATGCTTTTCTTGTTCTTGCATCTCATGAGAGAATACATGATAATATGAATTGAAATTCATTCTTAAATAATCGTGGCCAGACGCAGAACAACATATCGGAGAAAAACAGGAACACGCCGAAAAACACTCCTTCGACGTCGAAAAAAAACTCCACTCAAATTACCAAAAATGGATGTTTCCAAAGAACAATCAAAGGAACTTTGGGGGACAGTATTTGGATTATTTGCTGCACTCTCTGTTCTTGCCCTTTTTGAGACCCTCGGAGTATTTGGGAAGTATTTTACTCATTTTTTATTTGCTGCCTTTGGGATTGGCGGATATGCAATACCTGTTATTTTTGGAACCCTTTCTCTTTCGTTCTTTTTTTCAAAAAAAATTCGAATGAGTTTTACCCGATTTGTTGGCATTATTATTCTTCTTGTTGGAGGTCTTGGTGTTGTGCATGTAACGATGTTGCCCCCAGAGTCTGCAACAACTGATATGCGAAGTGCAGGAGGTTTCTTTGGGGCTGCTGGCAGTATTATTCCGCGGTATTATCTGGGAGATATCGGTGCTATTGTTTTTCTTATCGCAGTGACTCTCGGGGGAAGTATTCTTACATTTCCATTTTCTATTACAGCAATCGTTCGGGGAATTCTTCAGTTTTTTGCACTCTTTATTCCTGAGAAAAGAGAGGAAACACGTACAGAAAAAAAAGCAAAACAACGAAAAATACTAAAAGAAGAAGAGGAGAAACAAGATATTTCTAAACTGGAACGAGATCGGAAAGAAGCGGAGAAAAAAAGAAAAGAATTTCGGAAGCGTGGAGAGGATAAGAAAAAAATTGAGCAAGAAGAAAAAGCACTTATTGTTGAAGCAGGGGAGTGGGAATTTCCATCACTGAGCCTTTTGAGTGATGAAAAAATGGCGATTATTTCGGA
>JANTGK010000046.1 GCA_024762935.1 Candidatus Peregrinibacteria bacterium
ACTCGGTTCCCCTCAACATATCGAATATCGAGTCCTCGGTTTCCATCATAGGGGCCAAATATCTTACTGTTCATCCAAGCAAAGCGACGGTTGTCCTTCGTAAAAATATAGGCCTGATCTGAGTTTGAGAGCTTTGGTTCTTCAACCATATCAAAGAGACCCATTTCCTTTTGATTGATAATGATTCCACATGAAGCTGTTGCTGATGACTTCTTTAAAATAAGTCGCTCCGCATATTCTTCGATATGAAAGGTGCAGTGTCGGAATGCCCAGTTTGCTCCTGACGTATAGACTTGATCCGCATAAATATATGGTCCATAGGTCTTACGTCCATCAATGAGAACATAGTATTGATTGTCTGTACCGCGATAACGAAGGGTCCATCCACCTAGATAAAATCGGAAATCTAATTCACTTCCCTCAATAGGACCAATTTTTTTTTCATTAACCTGTACGAACCAAGATTCATTTTTTTGATAGAGAAATGCATATCGATCTGATGTGAGATATGGTGAAAACTCATCAATTTTGTCATAGGGACCATATTGTCTATCATTGATGACATAGTATCCTTGTTCAGATTCATCGGTATATCCATATCCCCATTTTCCAAAATTCTTTGGATCAGTGGAGTAGAGCGCTTGTTCTAGAATTCTTCTCTCTGACTCTGGTGTCTCTAATTTACCGAGTACTTTTTCTTGATCTGGATTCTCTTTGCACCCGTTTCCGATTGGATGAGGTTGTTTTCCTGTTGAGAGCACAAAAGAAATACAAAATTTATCTCCTCCTTTAAAACGATAATCAAAGAGCTCAGAAGAGTATTGATCGGATTCATCTTTTGATATATCAGATAATTTTTTTGGGTATTTCCTGTGTTCTTCGTGATATTGTTCTACTTTTTCTGCAGCAGAAATGGCTTCAATATAAGTTTTTGCAATGGTATTCTCGGGATCATAGGTTATGATTTTTCTAAAAGTTACCGCTGCATGTTTATAGAGCTTTTGATCAACGAGCGTAAAAGCTTGATTCATAAGGTTTTCTAAGTGTTCTTTGCTGATCTGTATTTGCTCTTTCATTGGTACTACCTCTTGTTTCTCGATGATTTTTTCGGATACTTCTTCTTGTTTTTCAGAAGATGTCCCACATCCGAGAAGGGTGAAAGAGAGTATTATACTTGCCAGTAGATATTTTGTTTTTCGTTTGATGAGTTCTTGTATTCATATAATTTTACAATAATTCTAAAATTATTTCAAGAAAACGACAACACCTCGTTTCTTTTTTGATACAGATACCATTCTTTTAGATTTTTAGGAAGAAAAGTGCATATTCCTGCTTCTTTTTCCATTTTTTTCTTTGCGATGAAAAAACTGATAGACTTCATTTCGAATGTGAGAACAATTCTGTTTTTTTCCTCCTTTTATGAAAAAATTATTTTTTCTTCCTTTTGCTCTTATTTTCTCTCTTTTTTTTGTTGGTTGTGGCGCGCCAGTAACAAAAGAAGAGGAAAAAACTCCTCCAGAAGAGCAACAAACAGAGGTGAGTTCTGAGCAAGAATATTCCCCAGAGGTCGGAAAATTCGGAGGAGAACTCATTTTGCGTGTGGGAGCTGACCCAAAGTCATTTAATCCAATTACGGCTCAGGATAATATTACAGCAACGGTTGTTTCATCAATATTTGAAGGACTGACAAAAATAAATCCATTGACCACCAAGCCAGAACCTCTCTTGGCTGAAAAATGGGTGCATTCTGAAGATGGGAAGATATGGACATTTTTTCTTCGCAATGATGTCAAATGGTCAGATGGTGAACCGTTTACGGCAGATGATGTTCTTTTTACATATCGTGACGTTATTTTTAATCCAGATATTCCTAGTAGTATTGCAGATATTCTCACTATTGAAGGAGAGACCTTTACTCTTGAGAAAATTGATGATTATACGGTGAAATTTACTCTCCCATCCCCTTATGCTCCATTTTTAACAGGTATGACTCAGGGAATTCTTCCGGAACATAAATGGAAGTCATCTGTTGAGAATGGTACGTTTTCTGAACAGATGGCACTGAATATGGACTTCTCTGACCTTGTTGGAACAGGTCCTTTTTCTATTACAACATATTCTCCAGGGGAAAATATTGTTCTTACTCGAAATCCACATTATTGGCAAAAAAATGAGAATGGTGAATCTCTTCCTTATTTGGATTCTCTCCGATATCGTATTGTTTCTAGTGATGATACGGCCCTTCTTCAGTTTCAGAATAAAGAACTTGATGCCTATACTGTTCGGGGAACGGATTACCCTCTTTTAAAGGCGCAAGAGCAAGAGAAAGATTTTTCTCTCTTTAACCTTGGGCCAACATTTACAAAAAACTTTCTTGTTTTTAATCTCAATACGGGTGAACGGAATGGAGAAAACTTTATAGATCCAAAAAAACGTGTTGTTTTTGAAAACAAGGTATTTCGACAAGCAATTTCTTATGCGATTGATCGAGAGAGTATTATTAAAATTGTTCTGAACGGTTTTGGACAACCACAGTGGGGACCGACAACAGAGAGTACTGGATATTTTTATAACCCGGATGTCTCAAAATATCCCTATAATCCAGAAAAATCAAAACAACTCCTGCAGTCGATAGGGTATGAGGATCGAGATAAAGATGGTGTTTTGGAAAATGAGGAGGGAGAAGAACTTTCTTTTTCGCTGATAACCAATGGGGATAATACAGAGCGAGTACAGATGGCAGAAATGATTCGGAAGGATTTGACTGATATTGGTATACACGTATATTTTACAGCACTTGATTTTAATAACTTGGTAACAAAACTTACTGAAACGTACCAGTGGGAGGCTATTTTAATTGGGCTGACCGGTGGCATTGAACCACATTCTGGACAAAATATATGGAATTCAGGTTCTGCTATGCATATGTGGGATCCGAATCAGGATTCAGCTGCTCGAGATTGGGAGAAGACTATTGATACTCTTTTTACGAAAGGAGTACAGGAACTCAATCCAGAAAAGCGAAAAGTCCTCTATGATCGATGGCAAGAAATAGCATCAGATGAACTGCCACTTATTTATACAGTTGTCCCAGAATCATTGGTAGCGGTTTATAATACATTTGGAAACCTATATCCAAATAGTTATGGAGGAGTTTTTTGGAATATTGAGCAGGTGTTTTTTCTTGATAATCCGAAGGACAGGGGAGGAGAGAAATAATTATTTTTTATTCTTTTTTGTTTCCATTATTTCGTTTTATTATCCGGCGCATTCTTATTTCTATCCCACTTGTGCTGGGAGTATCAATACTCTCATTTCTTTTTATTCAACTTGCTCCTGGAAATTATTTTGATAGTCTTCGAGCAAATCCACAGATTTCCGAACAAACAATCAGGGCGCTTCAGTCTCAATATCATCTCGATGAGCCCATTTATAAACAGTTTATTGGCTGGTTTATAAACCTTTTTCATGGCGACATGGGATATTCTTTTGTTCGTAAAGCTCCGGTCTCCACTATTATTGGACAATATGCTCTTAATACACTTTTTTTAACTCTTACGGCACTTGTTGTCACATGGATTATAGCTATTCCTTTCGGAATCATAAGTGCAGCTCGACATAATACATATGTGGATAAAACTATTTCTTTTATTGCTTTGCTGGGAATGTCGTTTCCAAGTTTTATTGTTGCTATATTTCTCTTGATGGGGGCATCAGCTATACCGGGGATTCCAATAGGTGGAATGACATCGATTTCTTTTGAGCAAATGACCTGGTTACAAAAAATCAGTGACCTCTTTTTGCATCTTTTGGTTCCGTCAATTGCTATTGCTGTTTTAAGTGTTGCCTCACTGATTCGTTTAACACGTGCTAATATGTTAGAGGTTCTCCGAAGGCCCTTTCTTCTCTCTGCGCGTGCTCAAGGACTTCCTCGTTGGGAAGTGTATCGTCAGGCATTTATGAATGCAGTCAATCCTTTAATTACACTTTTGGGATATGAATTTGCAGGACTTCTTGGGGGATCAGCTATTATTGAAATTATATGTAATTGGCCAGGTCTTGGGAGTGTCATGCTAGAGGCAGTGATGACTCAAGATATATATTTAGTAATGGGAGGGATTGTAATGGGAAGTATTATGCTTATTGTTGGAAATCTTTTTGCGGATATTCTTTTGGCAAAGATGGATCCACGAGTGTCGATAGAGTAGGGAGGGAACAGGGTACCCTTCTTCACCAAAGCTACGAAGGGCAGGCATGGAACAGGGATTAGAGAGAGGCAAGAGAGGTGAATAGAGAGTGTTGAATATAGAATATGGAAGGAGGGAATTTTTAATTTTAATGTTAAATTTTAAAATACATCTCAATTTTTAATGTTATAAAGATGCAAAGGTACAAGTGAAGGAAGAAGAGAGAAGAAGGAACAGGAAACATAGGTCAGGGAGTAGGGAGCAGGGAAGAATGATAGCGTATTGAACTCTATAAAAGAGAGGTATCCGAATTTCTCTATCCTTTGGATGAGAAAGGGGTGTAAATGGATTTTTAGTTCTAGGAGCTTTTTGGTATGCTCAAGATATTCATTTTGGTACAAATATTCCTTCACCAGTACTTTCATCACTGAAAAAGAAATATTTTGCCAGTTGGTATATTCGAGTATGGGTTTGGGTGCTTTTTTTCCTGTACTTTTTTATGCTCTTTGCTGATTTTTTTGCACCCTACAGTCCAGATTTTGAAAACAGGGAGTATTCATATGCTGTGCCAGCAAATATTCATTTTTTCTCATCAGAAGGTATCTCTCGTCCTTTTATATACTCCCTTATTTCTGAATTTGATATGTATCATCAGCAGCTCTATTACGAAGATATCACTCAGAAAAATTTGATCAAATTTTTTGTTCATGGTGAGCGTCATTACGTGCTCGGTATTATCCCAACAAATCTTCATTTCTTTGGTACCGAAGGGTCTGAACCCCTCTATTTATTTGGTGCCGATAGCAGGGGGCGAGATATTTTTTCTCGAATACTCTATGGTGCACGAATTTCACTGACTATTGGTCTTTTGGGGACACTCATTACCTTTGTCATCGGGACACTTATTGGGTGTATTTCTGGATACTATGGTGGGTTTATTGATTCTGTTTTGATGCGTTTTTCTGAACTTCTCATGCTCATTCCTGGGATATATCTTCTTTTTGCACTCAGAGCTCTTATTCCCCCAGAGGTAAGTTCTGGACAGATGTACCTTCTTATTATTGTTATTCTGAGCATTATCGGCTGGGCTGGGCTTGCTCGTGTTGTGCGAGGGATGGTGTTTTCAATTAAAGAGAAAGAGTTTGTATTAGCGGCAAAAGTTTTGGGGCAATCAGATACTAAAATTATTTTGTATCATATATTGCCGCAACTCTCTTCATATCTTGTTGTTGGTGCCTTTTTTAGTATTCCTGGGTATATTTTGGGGGAATCGGTACTGAGTTTCTTGGGCCTCGGAATTCAAGAACCAAGCGTAAGTTGGGGGAATATGCTTTCGGAGGCAACGAATATAGCAACATTAACACTTCATCCGTGGGTGCTTTTTCCAGCATTTTTCCTCGTACTGACGATTTTGTCATTTAATATCCTTGCTGATTTTTTCCGTGATGGACTCGATCCTTCTTATTCGTCCCCATGAAAAATAATCTTCTCGAAATATCGGAATTGAGTGTTGCTTTTTCTGATGAAGAGAACGTTCTTTCTCGTGTTTCTTTTTCTCTGCAAGAAGGGGAAACACTTGCCCTTGTTGGGGAATCTGGAAGTGGAAAAAGTATTACCGCTCTTTCAATATTACAACTGCTTTCATACATTGGTGCCACTCATACTGGTGGAAAAGTAAAATATCGGGGAAAGGAGATGACTCCAGAGACAGCATCTCATATACGAGGAAAAGAAATTGCACTTATCTTTCAAGATCCATTTTCAACATTTAATCCACTCCAAACAATTGAAAAACATTTCTCTCACCTTTTTCGATATCGTACGCGTGTCTCTAAAAAAAATTGGCAGAAAAAAATGATATCTTTTTTAGAAATGGTTCATCTCCCAGACCCAGAGATGTTACTCCAGAAATATCCGCATGAGTGTAGTGGAGGAATGTTACAGAGGATTATGATTGCCATGGCACTCGTATGTCGCCCCAAGATACTTATTGCAGATGAAATCACTACTGCTCTCGATACTACGGTTCAGAAAAAAATTATTGGTGTATTGCAGGGCCTTCAGAAGAAAAAGGGGTTTTCTATGATTGTTATAACTCATGACCTTTCACTGGCAGCCAATATTGCTGATAGAATTGTAGTAATGGATGGTGGGAAAGTGGTGGAAATAGCTCCAGTAAAAGATATATTTATGAGACCGCTTCATTCTTGTACAAAAAAATTGATCAGCTCACTTCCAAAATCTGCTTTTCAGGCTCAAATTGTGCTTGAATAATCCTTCATTCTTCATTCGATTCTATGCTTCTTGAATTTCAAAATGTGACAAAACGTTTTCTGCGAGTTCCATCTGGATTTCGAAGGAAAGCAGAATATTCAATGGCTGTTGATGATGTTCACTTTGGAATTCGTGAAGGAGAGATATTTGGTCTTGTAGGAGAATCTGGGAGTGGAAAATCAACTATTGCACGTATAATCGTCAAACTTCTTTCCCCAGAAAAAGGAAGAATACTTTTTGATAAAAAAAAGGTCCTCCGTCAGAGCAAGGCAGAAGGAAAAATATATCGGAAACAGGTGCAAATGGTTTTTCAGAATCCATTTGAATCACTGAACCCACGACAGACGGTTGCTTCGATTCTTGAGGAGGGTGTTCATCTTCATTTTTCTCATCGTGAAGAGGGGGTAAACAAAGAAGCTGTTCGAGCCATAGTTGAAGAGGTAGGGCTGCCCGTTTCAAGTTTACAAAAATATCCACATGAGTTTAGTGGGGGGCAGCGACAACGTATTGCCATTGCACGTGCTCTCATTTTGGCGCCAAAGCTTCTTATTCTTGATGAACCGGTTTCTTCACTTGATGTTTCGATTCAGTCACAAATTCTCACTCTTCTTCGGGGCTTAAAGAAAAAACATGGGATGACTTTTTTGTTTATTTCTCACGACCTCCATATTGTTCGAGATTTTTGTGATCGGGTTGCCGTATTAAGAAATGGGAAGATTGTCGAAACCGGAGAGACAAAAGAAATTTTTGATTCTCCAAAATCAGAATTTACAAAGGAACTTTTGGATGCGGTTTTTCGGGTGCCTAATTTTTCAAGAGAAGAGGGGAAATAGAATATTGAATGTGGAATGTGGAAGAAAGTTGTAAAGTGACAAAGTGGAGAATGGAGAATTACTGAACTATCAATGTAAGGAGAGAAATGTAATAATACGGAAGTAAAGAGAACAACTTATACAGGTGCTACTAAAAAGAAAATTCTTTGGCTTGAGCTATATATTTCTGATTTTGCTATATCTGATTATTTTTGTAAGAAAAAAGACTGAAAAAAAAGACTGAACAAAAAAGACTGAAAAAAAATGACAAAACAAAAAAAGACTTATTTATATAATGTTTCTTTTTTTCCTCTCATATATCGATATATCAATATATTGATATATCGGGTGCTGAATATAGCTTGTGGAAGTGGAAAAGAATATTGGTGTTGTTGGATTTTCTGTTTTTTGACATTTTTAATGAGTTCTTTTTTGGGATTTTCTTCGGAGTACTTTTTTGGGATATTCTTCGGAATTCTTTTTTGTTTTGTAGTGTATAAAAATATACGACCCTTCCTTATTTATTAAAATCCATCCCCAACTCTTCCTTTATAAAAGGAAGGGAGCTTAAATATCCCTGTTCTCTTGTTTTTTGTTATCGGGATACGTCTTCTCAGTAGAAGGGGGTACTTACTTGAAGAAAAATGTATCCTGTTTTTTCAGGAGATGGGTGAAATTCTTGTTGGTATCTTCCGTTTGTAGACTTATTGGTTTATGAAACCTCCTCATTAAAAAAATAATTTTTCCTATTGTAATTGGAGAATAAGATTAGTCCAGTGTAATGCACTCATTTATGTTCCCACTTTCGTTTGGTTGCATACTATCGAATACGAGGTGTTATTCATAACATATTATGTATGGATTTTTTTCCAATAGAGGCAGGAATTGCTCCCTACCCACGTTTTGATATTTGCATAATAAGCAATCATCTGTACTGAAAATGCAAGGGTGTGTTTTCTGTGGTACTCTTTTGGCATGAAAAAATTTGATATCCTCAAACGGGAAATGGTACTTGAGAGCGAGTGGATGCCAGTAGAAAAACAACTTGTTCGTCTTCCGAATGGTAATCTCGTTGATTGGTTTATTGGCGTGGGTCCGAGTGCTGTTATTGTTATTCCTATTCTTGAAAATGGAGAAATTATGCTCCAGAGAACATATAAACACGGGGCAGGGGAAGAGATTATTGAGTTTTGTGCTGGAATCATAGAAAAAGGAGAAGATCCAAAAAAAGCAGCTAAAAGGGAACTTTTGGAAGAAACAGGCTGCAAGGCTGAAGAGATAGAATTTTTAGGAGAATTTTTCGCAAATCCGACTGGTTCACAGACAAAATATTTTCTCTACTGTGCAACGGGTTGCCGGGTTGTTGCAAAACCAACACTTGATGAGGCAGAGCAAATAGAGAATTTTTCTGTTTCGGGGTATGAAACATTAGAAAATGAGATTCTCTCTTCAGAAAACAAAACCTCCATGGCCGTTCTTGCTGCCTTACCCTATGCTCGAAAATGCATGAAAGACTTGAAAAAGTCAGAGTAATTTTAGATACTCTAAATCCATCTCTTTTTTCATTATGAATGATTTAATTATTGTTGGTCTTGGTCCAGCAGGATATACAAGTGCTCTCTATTGTTCACGCTATAAGATGAATGTGAAAATGATAGGATCTCAGCCAGGTGGTCAAGTGTCTGCTTCTGGTGAGATTGAGAATTATACTGGTTTTTTAACGATTACTGGTGCTGATCTTTCACAAAAGATGATGGAACAGGTGCAGAGTAATGGTGCAGAGATTGTTTTTGATACTGTTGAGAAAATAGAAAAGATTGATGATGGATTTCAGCTTACTTGCTCAATATCTGGAATTCATATGGCAAAAACAGTACTCCTTTCTACAGGAACTAAGCACAGAATTCTTGGGGTTCCTGGGGAAGAAGAATTCTTTGGAAAAGGAGTTACATATTGTGCCACCTGTGATGGGATGTTTTATAAAAATCTCCCTGTTGCCGTTGTTGGAGCGGGAAATTCAGCAGCTGAGGCAGCTCTCTATTTAGCTGAAATTTGTGAATCGGTTCGTATATTTGTTCGAAAAGATCATTTTCGTGCTGATGCAGTTATTGTAGAAAAAGTTATGGCTCACCCAAAAATAACTGTTGAATTTGAGACACAGGTATCAGAGATTCATGGAGATCAAAAAATGACACATGTAACCCTTGATAATGGAGAAACACGGAAAATACAGGGGATGTTTATTGAAATAGGTGCAGATCCTGAGACATCACTCGCAAAAGACCTCGGAGTCGAGCTTGATGGTGCTGGTTATATACAGGTTGACTCTGCAATGCGTACCAATGTTGAAGGCATTTTGGCTGCTGGTGACGCAACAACTGGAAGTGAAAAATTTGCTCAAATCGCAACGGCAGTAGGCGAAGGAGCTGTAGCAGCGAAAGCTGCTCATGAACGTTTTCAGCATTCATGAATAGTGATACTTGGGAAAAAATTGCGGCAAAAGC
>JANTGK010000047.1 GCA_024762935.1 Candidatus Peregrinibacteria bacterium
AAAAAGCAGAAGAACAGTGGAACGCAGGGGAAGCTCTTCTGCTAAAGCAAAAGGAATACATCGGCGAATTAAAGCCTGTTGATTTTGATAAAGAACCAGGGCTGCAGCTGAGAGAACTCGATGAGTTTGCTCTCAACATTGGCCTGCTTATGAACGCAGCACTAGAAAAAAATCCAGAACTGAGTCCGATTACATTTTTAGGAGAACTCAATCCGGTAAAAATAACTGATGAAACCTTAAAAACAAGTGCAGAAAACCTAAAAATGGCTTTTGCTGGGCACTGTCACCCAAAGCTAGGAGAATTTATACGAAAGAACTTCGTAGGACTTTTTCACACCGTAAAAAAAGCCAGAAAACTTATAGATGACGGAAAAGATGATCCAAATTTTCTGGGGAACCTTATAAACAAGGGGAAAGATTCATTTGAAAACGTCTCTGAAAGCATTCAAGAGAAAGGCTTCTGGAATACCGCTGGTGAATTTTATCGCGAGAATAAAGGGAAAATTCTCGCTGGTGCCATGCTTGTTGGAGGAATCCTACTTTTGAAATCACTCTTTGGAGGTGATGAAGAAGAGTCATCTTCGGACAAAAAGAAAAAGGGATGGCTCGGCGGTCTTTTTTCAAAAATGGGGTGGGGTGGTGGCGCTCTGCTTGGAGCTGGACTCGTTGCTTCGCTGTTTGCTGGTGACTCACAAGGGATTATAGGATGGATAAAAGAACAATTCTCAAATACAAAAGGAAAGATTATGAAAGAAACTTTTACTAGAGCTATTGCCCCATTTATTGGAAAAGAAAAAGCACAACAATTATGGGACAAGGCAAACAATACATCAGAAAATGGAGAGGGAGGCGTCATTGAAACTGTTACAAATATGACTACAGAAGAAGTAAAAAAATGGTGGGAAGAAACCAAAAAACCAGACCTTCTAAAGTGGCTTATTGCACAAGGAATCTCAAAAGAGATGGCGGAAAAAGCACTCAATACCATTGATATTCTTGAACTTCAAAAAGCACTTGAGGCAGGATCCATTGGTGGGGTATTAAAAAAAGGTGCCCTCTACGCAGGTGGAGCAATACTGGCAGTGCCAGTAGCACTTTACCTGTTTAAAAAAATTGTAGGGTCACTTTTATGGAATATTCCAAAATGGATCTTCTTTCTTTTTCGCAGACATCCACTTGCTATGCTTGGAGCAGGGCTTGCTGCAAGTCTTGGACTCCAATCATCTCAAGCAAAAGAAATAATAGGAGAACAAGCTGATGAAATCTTCGGAAATAATGAAGCACGAAAACTCACAGAAAAGGAGAAAGAGTTTCTTGCTCTCCCCGCTTCAAGAATAGGTGTAGAGGAGTCGTTTCTTGAGGATTTTTCCGGACTAAGACTTGTTGATTTTATGAATATGGGAAGTGGATTACTCGGGCAAATAGGAGGTATACTTCCACTTATTGATTTATCAGAAAACTGGGATAGTGATTTTGCTAAAGTCTATGACTTCTTCATGCAAGAGGAGCACCAAGAAGAAATAGATGATATTCTCAATGGTGCAAAAGGGCGAAACATTACAGTCTTGCATGCTCTCGCAAAAATATATGGTGATACTGATCTTCAAAAGGAAATACAACAAAGGGATGATGAAGCACCTCTCCCATCGCTTGTGGAAACAACAAAAGAGTCACTCGAATGGTCACTGCATAGGACGACTCAACAGCTTATTGACGTATTTTCACCAGAGGCAAAACAGAGATTGACAACATGGGATCAAGAGAATCCAGGCATGAGGGGAACAACTCTCCGACTCGCACATGTGCTCACTATTTTATCCACCTCGGGTCACGAAGTACTTATAGATGGAGGAAAACTCCTTATTACAAAAGGAGCTCATTCACTCTTCGTGGTGCCGCTCATGATACCAGTAGAAACCGTAAAAAATATTCTTACGGGACAATGGGAAGAGATAATGCCGGATGCAGTCGAAGGTGCTGTAACTACAGTAGGAGCTGGTGCTGCAATTGGCATGCTTCGCTTTAAACCAGGAAAAGGCGCCATGTACGGAGCAAAGAAATTAATGCTCCCATTAGATCTTATCTGGGCACTGAGACACTATGAGCGAATTATCCCTCGAACAGGAATGCTCCTTGATCAAGAATTTATATCAAAAGTTCGATCCCTAAAAACAAAAGTAGCAAATACTCCAGGACTAAGAAGGTTATTTCTGGAAAAAGCTACATTGGAAGAGCACGAGCATATTTTAAAAAGATTAGAAGATTTGCGTGCGGAGCGAGATTGGCTCCTCAATCACAGGTGGCGAACGATAGGAAACAAAAGGTTCGATGCAATAAATACCAAAAAAAATGCACTCTTTAAAAAACTCAGAGATTTTGAAGGAGGTGCCACTGCAGATTATATTCCCAGAGAAAAACTTAAAGGTGATGGACTTGTTACTTGGTGGAATGAAAGTGTTGATGCTCCCATAGAAGGAAAACAAGGTATTTCAAAAGCATCTGTAAAATCTACTCATAAAACAAGAAGACCTGACCTCCCAGAAGGTACTGCAAAGAGAGTGCCAAAATTTATAGATATCGATGAACTCAGCGAAGCAAAATACATTCAGCACCTTCAAAAACAGGCTGTAATGCTGGCGGAAGCAGAAAAAGGAGTTCATCTGCGAGTACAGCGAGAAATGGATACCATTGCAGACATGATAGAAGGTGGCATGTCACCAAAAGACCCGGCAATAAAACTCATTCAAAAAAAGATAAACAGAGAACTCTTAGAACCACTCGGAAGACAAAAATTAGAAAATTTTAAAGCCCTTAATGCAGCGTACAAAAAGGTACCCAAGGCCTCTCGAACACCAGATCTCAAAAAAGCGATAAGAAAAGCCATGTGGGGAGAAAAAGGAACAGCATGGGTGCGCTTCAAGCAAAGTGCAAAAGGGCGCGCCAAAGGAATGCTGGTTATGGCAGCAGCCATGGTTGCAGTAGATACAATCGTGGGGAAAGAAAATCCAGACGAAGAACTTACAAGCACTCTTTCTCGACTGGGGCCAGACCTAAAACAGCTTCTATTAGATAGCCTTCCTCTTGCTGGTACGTACTCAAATTTATATTCTGCTGTCACGGGTGATGAGCTCATGACAGAAAATGATGTCAGCGGCGGCTGGCAACGAACATCTAACCTCCTCTTTGGAGTTGGAAATGCTGCACTCGATGTTGCCACCATTGTTTCTTTTGGTGCAGGAATACCTATTATTACTGCCACTCGTGTGGGAGTAAACGCCCTTAAATTTGGAAAGCGAGGAACGAAGATGGCAAAAACACTCCAGGCTATTATTCCAAAGCTGAGCAAGATTGCCGGTCAAATGAAAGGAGGATGGAAAGAGGTTTTAGAAAAATCTGCTGTTCTCCTCAGAGGCGGAAAACTAGAAAGTATAAGTCAAAAAGCAACGTATGCTGCACTAGGGACTACCGCAATAGGAATTGGATCATCTTTTATACAAAAAGATGTCGGGGAAATCGATATGAGCAATGTCGATCCTGACCTCAAGATGCAGTCACAAGAGTAACTCGTCTGAATATAGTGCAAATGCAAAGGAAAAAATGATGAAATAAAAAAGGTGGAAAGGAAAAAAGAAAAGGAGTGGCTGGTTAAGAAAAAGTTACTGAAAAAAGAGAATGGAGACAGGAGATATAGAGAGATATAGAGAGATAGAGAGATATAGAGAGATATAGAGAGATATAGAGAGAGATAGAGAGAGATATAGAGAGATAGAGAGATATAGAGATATAGAGAGATAGAGAGATATAGAGAGATAGAGAGATATAGAGATATAGAGAGATATAGAGAGATATAGAGAGATATAGAGATATGTGTCTATACATAAGCAAAAAACAGGAGATTGACATATACTCCCATACAATGGAGTATAGGAGTTTTCCGGAAAACTGTGGTATGGTGGAAGTGATTTACTATAAATATGTCAAGAGTACAAACACAGGAAATTGATCGTCAAAAACGATATGAAATCATCGGAGATTTTTATGAAATCATTGCAAATCTTGATTCAAAAAAAGAGGTGGTTGGTTTTTTTATGGGCCTTTTAACCCCAGGCGAAGCAGTTATGTTCGCAAGACGTATTCAAATTGCAAAGCTACTCCTAAAAGGAGAAACCTATGAAGATGTTCGAAAAAAACTCAGTGTCGGACTCACAACCGTATCAAACGTGGCACAATGGCTCTACGGAGAAAATAAAGAGTTTAGAGATCAGATTAATGCTCACACAAGAAAGAAAAAAATAAAAAAGGAAAAAGATGAAAATTTCATGCTTGAAAAATGGCTTGATAAGTACCCAGAACACAAGATTATGAAAAAATTGCTGGGCATCGACTAAGCAAAAGAAAGTGTAAATATTTGGGCGTATGATTAGCAGGTGCTCCCATACTCCATTGTATAGGAGTTATAAAAATATGTGAAAAAGGTAATTAAGATTAGTGAAATGGAGATGTAACTGAAGGATATGAGGTGGAGAAAGAGGAAATAAGAGAGAAAGAGGTAGGTGAGAAAGAGAAAATAAGAGAGAAAGAGGTAGGTGAGAAAGAGAAAATAAAAAGAAGAAATCAGAAAGGAAGAGGTCAGAGAAACATGGATTACTCGTGATGCCTACTCTCATAATAGTAATTTGTGTATCTTATATTTTTTTGGTATAATACAAAGATTAATAAATATAAAATTATGGAAACAAAACAAGAAATCCTCAAAAAACTCGTTACCGGAAGCATATTCCTCAAACCGAAGACGAAGGAAAATATTCTCGGTAAAGTTGATGTTTTTGCTGAAGCACAGCTTGATGCGCTTATCACCCTTATGAAAGAAGCAGAGGAAAAGCAGGTTTTTATGATTCAAAAAATACTCGAAAAGAATCCAAACTTCTTAACTGAATTGGAACATCTTGCTGCACATGAAATTCAAAAGTACAGAGAGGGAGTAGAGCAAGAAATGCGGCAAGAAGAAGAAAAAACGCTAAAAAATCTCGAAGATGAACTCAATAATCTTCCTGAGTAAAATCTCCCCCTACCCCCTCTTTAAAAAAGAGGGGGAATTTCCTCCCTTTACGAAGGGAGAACTACGGAAAAAAGTTCACGTGCAAGCCAGTATACTTTAAAACTTATTTACCCCCATGAAGCATCACAATGACGAACTCAGACTTTGGGAAAAAAGGATGGTCTTTAACAGAAACAATCCGAATCCCCAACCGAATTTTACCGAAGAATTAAAAGGAGTAGCAGAAGATAAAGATTCTTCTAACACTACTCCAGAAGATGTGAATAGCAAGGTTATTGATTTATACAACAAAGTCCCCCGAGACACGCAGAAAAAATTTAGAGAATATATTCATGAACAAATACAAGCACTCCACACCGATGTTGAGGGTAACAATGAAAAGAAAATTGATACACCAGCAGAACTTGAGGCCTTCATAACGACCCTCAATACGAAGGCCCTAGAAATTTCAAACTACAATATTATCAATAGAGAAAGCCAAGAAAGTATTTTTTATGGACTCGAAATCGAGGGCATACCTAAAATAGATACACTCAATGAAGCTCTTAAAAAAGTACGAACTGAGGATATTAATACACTTTCAACAGAAATGAAAGAGTTTGCAGAGCTCATAAAAAACCCTGTTGTAAACAAATTTCTGCAAGATTTAAATAAAGAAAAAGTAGAAGGTCAAATTGGAAATATGGATTCGATTAATAGTGGTGAACTAACCCTAAGTTTTTTGCGCGAACTCTCTTTTCAATCAAAGCCGTTGAGCATTGAAGAAAATACGGGGGTCACAAAAGGGGATCTAAAAATAACAGGAGGTGACATGGAGGACATAGATTTTGATACTTTTGAAGAGTTACAAAATAAACTCGAAAGCAAAAGAATCACTTCTGCATTGGAAGAAATAGGGCTTAATTTATCACCGCCTTCCATCAAGATACTATCATATGTCAATAAAAATGATCGTTACTGGGCCCAAAGGGTAACAGAGAAAAAAACAGTAGAACAATGGCTCAATACAGATGAGGGCCAAAAATTTATGAATAGCGAATATAAAACACTCAAGCAATATGTGGATTCTTTTTCAGAACATGAAACTCCTTTAGAAGCAATGCCAAACAGTATTGAACCACTACCAAAGGAACAAATAAAAAAACTCAAGGATGTATGCAAAGACTTAAAGACTGATACAGGTCAGACAAACTATGATGAAAATGTAAAGACAATTACTACAAAACTTGAAGTGAAACCAAAGTGGAAGCAGAATGCAAAAAATAGGCAGGTGTCATACCTCGCGGCGCAAGTGCAGCAGTTTTTAGCGAATGAAGGACAAGCTATTGCTGTTGATGGGCTTTTTGGCCCTCAAAGTGTTGCGGCATTAAAGAAATATTTTAACGTACCTATAAAACCAGGCGATAAGCCAGAGGGTGGGAGTACAGTTGGTGGTGAAGTTGCTGAGGGAAATGAAATAATAGATATGGGTGAAGTGGGCGTATACATAGACAAAATATTACAAAGGAGCAAATATACAATAACCACATATGCGAGATTGGCTCCAAATTTCAAAAACCAGTCAGTTCGTATCGAAAGAAAGAATGGTACTCAATCCGAAAATCTCCCTTCTTTCCTTATTAAAGATTTAAAAAATAAAACAGAAAATAATCTCACTTTTACTGACAAGGAATTAAACTCTCTTCATGAGGCAGGACTCATTGAACTAATAAAAACGCCTGCAGAACAAAATACAGAAAATGTACAAAATTTTCTTAAACTTGAGAGAACACCAAGTAATCTTCAGAAAGCACTTGGTAGTGGATACACAGTTGAATCAATTTCCACTACAGAATCTAAAGGAGTTAGCTTCCTTTTAAAATGGGGAGAAAACAATGGAGCCACTGTATCAATTGACTGGCAAGGAAATATTTCAGTATGGACGAGAGGAGAAAGCCCTATAAATAAGGGCAACAATTGGACACTACAAAAACTCAAAAATATCAAAAATACAAGTGGAGACATCTACAAAGTTAAAACAGCAGCAGCACCGACGGCAATTCCAGTAGCTCCACCAGTACCAGAAGATACAGCTTCAGCGGAAACAGTAGACGCAATCGATGCATTTGCAATATATGAAGATACCTTGTCAGATACTGATTAGTAAGCATTATTGAGAACACTCCCACCAAATACCAAGGACTGATAACAGGTACAGAAAAAAAATATTTCATGCGGTAAATGTGCACCTAAAGTCAGATAAAATAGAAAACCGCATGGAATCTTTTGTAATTGAGGAATTCGTAATTGATTCCCCTTCCCTTCTCTCACTATTTATTGCACAATGTGACCTGAATTTTTTGTGAACCTAAAATGCTACGAACACACACCTGCGGAGACCTCCGGAAAGAAAATAATCAAGAAGAAGTTACTCTCTGCGGCTGGGTACACCGGCGTCGAGACCATGGAGGAATCATTTTTATCGATCTTCGAGATCGCTACGGGCTTACACAAATCGTATTCGATCCAGAAGAAAATGGTGATGTGCATCATATTGCAGAAGGGATACGATCAGAATTTGTTCTGAAGGTTACCGGAAAAGTTCGCCCCCGCCTTGAGGGAATGGAAAACCCAAACATGGATACTGGTGCGGTTGAAGTACTTATCTCTGACATGGAAATTCTCAATATATCAAAGACTCCCCCCTTTGAAATCGACCAAGAAAAAGATGTGCGAGAAGACCTCCGATTGGAGTTTCGATACCTCGACCTCCGAAAACAGCGGATGATGAAAAACCTCATCCTCCGAACAAAGATGACCAATACCATTCGACATTATTTTGAAGAGAATAACTTTCTCGATATCGAAACACCGATTATGGTTAAGGGGACACCCGAAGGAAGCCGAGAATATTTGGTGCCTTCGCGACTGTTCCCCGGTGAGTTTTATGTTCTGCCACAATCACCTCAGCAACTCAAACAGCTGTTGATGATTTCGGGAGTTGATAAATATTTTCAGGTTCCGCGATGCTTCCGTGATGAAGACCAGCGAGGAGATCGACAACCAGAATTCACTCAAGCAGAAATCGAAATGAGCTTTGTCGAAGAAGACGACATTCTTAATGTTGTCGAAAAGTGCCTCATTGAGCTCACCGAAAAACACGCCCCAGAAAAACGCTTCCCCAAAAAATTCCCACGAATGACCTGGCAAGATGCCATGGAAAAATTTGGCTCTGATAAGCCTGATCTTCGATTTGAAATGGAATTTGTCGACCTCACAGCAGAGGCAAAAGGGTGCGGCTTTGGAATCTTTGAAAAATCAGAACACCTCTATGCCCTTCCTGCTGCAAAAAAATATGGAGAACTCACGAGAAAAGATATCGACGACCTCACAAATCTTGCCAGAACCCATGGTGCTGGTGGGCTTGCATGGCTTCGAGTTGGTGAGGAGTCTGGACCCGTTGCAAAAAATTCAAACCCGGAGTTCTTAAAGACCGTTCGAGAGAAAACGGGAGCAGAAGACGGTGACCTCATCTTCTTTGGAGCAGGTGAATTCATAGTGGCAACTGAACCTCTCGGGCACGTTCGACTCGCTCTTGGAGAAAAATTTGGACTGAGAAATCCAGAAGAATTTGCCTATGCATGGATTACGGATTTCCCCATGTTTGAGAAAAATGCTGAGGGACACGTTACTGCGATGCACCACCCCTTTACTCGCCCACACCCTGATGACCTAGAAAAATTAAAGACCGACCCGCTCAATTGTCGGGCTGTAGCGTATGATGTTGTTATGAATGGAGTAGAGCTTGGAGGAGGTTCACTGAGAATCCATGAGTCAGAACTGCAGTCACAAATATTTGATATCCTTGGCATTACCCCAGAAGATGCTGAAAATCGATTTGGACACCTTTTAAAAGCCTTTGAGTACGGTGCTCCACCACATGGTGGCCTCGCCCTTGGGCTTGACCGACTTGTCATGCTCTTTGCCGATGAGCCGAATATTCGTGAAGTGATTGCCTTTCCCAAAAATCAATCTGCTCAAGACCTTATGCTCGGCGCACCGAGTAAAATGCCTCCAGCACAAATAGAAGAGCTGGGATTACAGATAGTAGAGAAGGAGGAAGAGAAATAAGAGTCGAAACATAGAACAGGGAACAAGGAACACGGAGCAGGGATACCTTCTTCGCCAAGGCTACGAAGGGCAGGGGGAGAATGTGGAGAAGAGCTTCTAGCTATTAGCTACGAGCTTTTAGCCAATTAACAAGACACCGTAGGTATTCGTGCCCTTTTGTTTCTTTCATGAGAATGAATCGGGTATTGAAATGCGAGATTTCTGGTCCGAAGTGGAACAGCTGACGATGAGTCAGATGTGTAA
>JANTGK010000048.1 GCA_024762935.1 Candidatus Peregrinibacteria bacterium
CAATAGGAGTGTCTTCTACGACAACAGTCGCCTGACATGTTGTTGTTCCACCAGGACCACTGGCAGTCATAGTATATACAGTTGTTTCTGTTGGTGAGATCATGCTGTACATTGATGGCAGTGTCACATTACCGATTCCGTTATTAATCGTTGCAGTGGTTGTATCTGCTGTCCACCACCAGAGAGTTGTCTCCTCTCCTCGAGAAATTGTTCCTGGATCGATTCCAATAGAACATACTGGTGGCTCTACAACAGGTGGCTCATCAACAATTATTGTTGTCTGACAAAGAGCGCTTCCTCCTGCTCCTGTCGCGGTAAGTGAATATGTTGTGGTAGTCACAGGAGCAATAGAAATACTTCCAGTAGCACTTGCGTATCCAATTCCATTATCTATTTGAATAGAATCTGCATTTGTTGTTGACCAAAAGAGAGTACTCGTCTCGCCATTGGTGATAGAGTCTGGTTCAATGTATATATTACATGTTGGGGCATCTACAACAGGTGCATCTTCGACAATCACTGTCGTCTGACAGGTTGTATTTCCTCCTTCACCTGCTGCACTAAGGGTATATGTTGTTGTTACTGTTGGAGACACAGAAGTATAACCTTCAGTACTTGCGTATCCAATTCCATTATCTATTTGAATAGAATCTGCATTTGTTGTTGACCAAGAAATGGTAGTACTTTCTCCGTTTGTAATAGTGCTTGGTGATGCACTTATTGTACATGTCGGAGCATCTGCTGGTTCCTCTACTGTTACAGTGATTTGGCATGAGCTCTGTCCACCTGCACCTGATACATCCATATTGTATGTCGTCGTTTGTGTCGGATAGACCGTGGCAAAACTTCCTGCTGTCAAATCAACGACTCCAACTCCATTATCGATTGATGCAGAATCTGCATTACTGGTCCACCATCCAATGTTTACGGCTTCTCCACTTTTTACTGTTTCTGGAAAACTCCAAAGATCACAAATCGGTGGATCGATTTCAGGTTCTGGCTCAGATACACGATTTAAACAGATACGATTTACAGATACACTATTTGTTGGATTCCCTGCACGGTTCACATTGATTGTGTTATTCCCAGCATGAAAAGAAAAGGTTCCCATGTTGTCATTTCGACGGCTTTTGTATTGGTCACCTCCATTATCATCGGAAGAGATGTTTCCTGTTGTTCCATTCACCTCAAATACAAACGTTTCTTGAGTCCCCCAACTGATTCCACGAGTGGCATAGCCCACTACCTCATATTCACCTGCATCCGGAATGTCTACATTTACACTGGCATCTCTATCCCAATCTACATACAAACAGGTGTCTACAACTATGTCTCCGGTACATGCGGTTTCATACTTATCCCAGTTTACCCACCCAAGTTCTGCATCACTTTGGCACTCACCGTTTGTGTGTGTCTCTTCACTCCAGCTATTATCACAGTTATTATTCCAGCTATTATCACAGCTATTTTCCCATGAGTTATTTGGCGCCTCATTCCATGCGTCATAAGTGGCATGAGTAATCCCTATTGGAATAGCAAAAAGCATAAGTGCATATGCGCTTAAAAAAAGTTGTCTTATCATATTTGAAAAGAGAAAGAGAAAAAGAAGGCAATAGAATATTATCGCCAGGTTATTCATACGGAAAGAAATACTGTTTTCTTTCAGTTTTTTTGATTCTCATTTTCTCAATATTAAAATATTCGCTTGGCACTATATTTTATATGTAAAAATAATTATAATTTTTCGCAAGTCAAAGTGCATTTTGTATATTTATGAAGAATATGTGCTTGTGTTTGATTGCTTGTATATTTTACTAAATATGATATAATATATTTAAATATATATAAAAATATGACAAATCCTGCTTGCACACTTGATCCTTTTGTAAAGCTTGTTACCAGTGAAGACCTGACTGGCGACGCCAAGCAGATTTTTGAAAATGTAAAGGCTGCAAATGGAAAGGTGCCAAAGTGGATGAAAGCCATGGGGAATTCTCCTGAGGTATTTGTTCATTTTTTTCGCTTATTTAAGACTACTATGGGCGAGGGGAGCGTAAAATCTCTTTTAAAATGGAAGGTTGCTTTTCGAGTATCAGAACTCAATAAATGTGAATTTTGTGTCAGTGTTACCAAAACAAAACTCCGATGTATGGGGCTTTCTGAGGAAGAAATTGCTCAAATTGATACTCCAGTCAATGAAACAGAGGCTCTCGTTCTGAAATTTGCTGAATCCACAACAGAACATGCATACAACATTCTTCCAGAGACAAAAGCAGCACTCAGGAAAACATTTAGCGATGAACAGGTTGTTGAGCTCACTGCTGCTGTCGGACTCTTTAACTTTATAAATCGGTTTAACGATTCACTCGATATCTTTCCTGATCTCACCTAGAGGTTATATATATTGGAGTGACCAAGAGCACGAGTTGTATATTTTGGTCGCTAAAATGTATAACGAAAAAGGGGAATCTTCCTTCTTTTTTGCGTATCTTGTTAAATATATAAATACATTCCTGAATGTATTTATGGCTGTAATGGAAGAGCTCTTATTTTCTCGGAAAGATCTTTGTCCCATTGACTAATACCTCTGCCAGATATTCTTTGTTTTTCTTTGAAATCCTCAAAGGAATCATGAGTATCGAAAAAGCCGAGCTCATAAGCTTTTTTGTCCGAGTATCCAACAAAAAAATGTGAGAATGACCACCAGATATTTTTTCCAATAACATCTTCAGCAACTCCGACAACAACATTTGTACAATTGTTGGTGAGCGTATTATAAAATTCAGGATTTTCTGAAAGATAGTTTATTTTTTTTAGCAGTAGTAACAACATTTGCCGTGTCTGCTTCTTGTCAGCTGTGGTTGGATATAAATATACATCTTCATTTCGATAGCCTATTCGTGATCCGATAATATCCCTCTCTGTTCCGACGAGATATGTTATTTCAAATTGTTGAAAAAGTCCTTTTAGTGCAGAAAACTCATCTCCCTTTTCGCGTCGTATCTCTGCTGAAATAGGAAGATATTTTCCATCAGAAAATCGAAATGTTAAAAAGGTATGAGCAGCTCCCTGAAAATCAGAAAAATGTGAAACAACAAAATCTACTCCTTCGAGCATGTTCAGGTCGAATGTTTCGGTTTTCCAATTGTGATGATTATTTCCATCTTTATCTCGGTAAAAATCTCGAATACCCGAGATGACAACTCTATTCCCATTTATTTCTGCTGAAGGCATTTGCACATATCCTTCCTCCCAGTCTCGGCTCAGCGAAGGAGCCTGTAAGACAAACCATACACAAAAAAGCAGAAGGGTTCCCAAAAAAAACAGAGTTTTTGGTCTTTTTTTTAGCGAGAGAGGGTTGTGTTTTGGCGTCATTTCTATTTCAACAACTCTCCAAACCCCTCTATATTCATACTCTTCTGTTCTTTCTCTCCATACTTTCGGACAGTAACTGTTTTTTCTTCTGCTTCAGTATCACCGACAACCAAAAGGTAAGGAATTTTCATCATCTGACCTTCTCTGATTCGTTTTCCAAGAGTTTCACTCGCAGGAATAATTTCAACTCTTCCTCCAGATGACTGTATTTGTTTTACCACCTCTTGTGCATATTCTTCGTGTTTGTCAGAAACAGGGAGAATCTGCGCTTGAACAGGAGCGAGCCATGAAGGAAAAGCTCCAGCAAAATGCTCGATAATGACGCTCATAAATCGTTCGAGTGAACCAGCAACAGCCCGGTGAATCATCACTGGGCGCTCCTTTTCACCATTTTCATTGGTGTATTCAAGCTTAAATCGTTCTGGTTGTACAAAATCTACCTGTACTGTGGCAAGCTGCCATTCACGTCCAAGGGCATCCTTAAAAACAAAATCAAGTTTTGGTCCATAAAAGGCAGCTTCTCCCTCAACTCGCTCAAAGGGGAGGTTTTCTTCTTTTGCTACTTCTTCAAGAAATTTTTCCGCTTCGTCCCAATGAGCAGTATCTCCTAAATATTTTTCTGGTTTTTTTGGATCCCGAACAGAGAGAGACACTTTAAAATCGCCTTTATTAAACATGCCGAGCTTTGTGTAAAAGTCACGAATAACATGTGTGACATTCTGACACTCTTGTTTGATCTGTGATACTCGGCAAAAAATATGACCGTCATCTTGAGTGAGACTTCGTACTCGTGAGAGCCCGAGAAGCTCTCCTTGGAGTTCATCACGATAGCATGTTGTCACCTCTGCGTAGCGAATCGGGAGGTCTTTGTAGCTCCGCATTTTGCTGGCAAAGATTTGTGCATGATGTGGGCAGTTCATCGGCTTCATGACAAACTGACTGTCACTTTTTCCTCTGACATGAAAGAGGTCATCTTTAAATTTATCCCAGTGACCACTCGTTTCATAGAGATCCTTTTTGGTGATGTGTGGAATCGAGACTTTTTCAAATCCGTGTTCGGCTTGAATATCTTGAATAGTATTGGCAATCATCTCACGCATGAATGTTCCTTTTGGGGTAAAGAGAGGAAGACCAGACCCAACGAGGTCAGAAAAGGTAAACAAGTCGAGTTCAGCTCCAAGTTTTCGATGATCTCTCTTTTTTGCCTCTTCCATCATGGCGTGGTGCCTCTTGAGTTCTTTTGGGCTTGCAAAACAGAGTCCATAGATACGAGTCATCTGCTCTCTCTCGCTGTCTCCCTGCCAATAGGCTCCCGAGAAATGGGTGAGTTTAAATGAGCCAATTTGTCCAGTATGCTGAACATGAGGCCCTTCACAAAGATCAACAAAGAGGTCTCCATTTTTATAGAACGAGACAGTTTTCACTCCTTTTTCTTTTTCAAATTTTTCGACGAGTTCCACCTTAAAATCTTGACCTATTTTTTTAAGAAATTTTTTCGCTGTTTCACTTGGCTCCTCGTAGTGTTCAAACGGAATCTGTTTATTTTTTATCTCTTCCATTTTTTTTTCGATGATTGGAAGATCCTCAGGAATAAGCGGTCGAGGAAGTAAAATATCATAGTAAAATCCAGTGTCTGTATCTGGTCCGGTTCCAAACTTTGCTTCTGGAAACATTTCGAGGATGGCTGTTGCCATAACGTGTGCTGCGGAGTGCCTTCTGGTGGAAAGTGGAATATCTGCCATGGTAATGGTTGTAAGAGAAAGGAATTTTGGAGTTAAAGAAAAACTCCGCTTGAGTCTGCAGAGAGTATATCATAAAAAGTACCCTCTGCACCCTAAGGGGTGGTTGGAGTAGTTTTAATAATGGTAAAAATATGTTTCATCAGTCGTATAATACTCCATTTTTATAGATTTTTCAAGAAGGGCAGCCCCTTATTTCTTTGGTTCCTCGCAGCACGAAGTACTTTTGCAGAGATGATATGCAATTCCAAAAAGTGCAATTCCAATGACAATAAAAGCAAGACCACTTATAACAGGTGGTTTCGAGAGAGCACCACTGATACTTCCTCCAGGGGAAAAAGTGTGAACCATATAACAACCGATTCCTGTGACAAGAATTCCGCAAACAGTAATGAGAAATTTTATTCTATAAAAAAAGCAGAAAGAGTATATCTTTCTGCCTTCCCTTTTATCAAGCATAAGAGCTCTTTATGAGCTGTGTCTTTCGTCTTTTACCTTTACATCAGCAAAAGCGACATGTTTTTTTGTTGCTGGATCGTAGTTTTTATCTGCTACTTTCTCTTTCTCTACATGTCTGTGGTTATTGTGATACTTATGTTTTAGAATCTGTCCGTTTGGGCCGTAAATAACGATGACCTTTTTCTTTTTTCCTCGTGGCATAATCCGCAAAAATAGCTAAGGTATTTTCCCTAATAAATGAGCATGAGTCAAGGCAATTCCTATGTATCGCTTGAGGAGCACATCTATCAGTTTTTTTCTCCGTTGTCTGAGGCGATACCTCGAACGATGTCGAACTCCCTTTATAGCTCTTGAGCAGTGGCTATTTTTTGGATGACATCCTCTACATCTTCAATTTTTTCTATACTGGTCATGTGCCCTCGGAGTTCTCGTGCTCCAGGAAATCCTTTTGTAAAGCTGAGAAGATGTTTTCTAAACTCAAGCATTGCTCGCGTTTGACCTTTTGTTTGAATAAGAAGCTCTGCATGTTTGCGAATAATTTCACCCTTTTCTTCTGTTGTTGGCGGTGAGTAGTGTTTATTGTTGAGTGCACAAGATACTTCACGAAATATCCAAGGGTTTCCAAAGCTCCCTCTTCCAATCATAACGCCATTAAGAATGTTTATTTTTTCTTTCGCATCTGCTCCACTTCGAATATCTCCATTTCCAAGGATTGGTATGTCGGGGTACTTTTTCTTGAGTTCATACATCGGATTCCAATTTGCTTCACCGCTGTAGGCCTGTTTTACAGTACGTCCGTGAATAGTAATCATCTCTGCTCCGGCAGAAATAATATCTCCGACAAAGGGAATAAGAGTTGATTCATCGTGCCAGCCGAGTCGTGTTTTAACAGAAACAGGTATCGATACCGATTTTTTTGTGGCTGCAACAATTTCTGCCGCTAAACAGGGGTTTCGAATAAGGTCACTCCCATGTCCACTCCCAACAACTTTTCTTGCAGGGCATCCATAATTAATATCTATTCCATCAACACCAAAATCTTCCAAGAATTTTGCAGCCTCAGCAAAGGCTTCTGGGTTTTTTCCAAAAATTTGTACAATATAGGGCCTCTCGATTTCAGGATTAAACTGTACGAGTCGTTCCATTTTTTTTGGAGCACGACTCAGTCCATCAGCCGAAACAAATTCACAAAATACAATGGTTCGCGGTTCGACAATTTTTACTATTTGTCTATAGGCAGAGTCGGTATATCCATCCATGGGAGCAAGTGCTACAATGGATTCTTTTTGTGCCTGATGTTTCCAAGTAAATGTCATCTCTCTATCTAAAAATGAGAATATCTGTATGCATGATGAATTGATATTTTATTGAGTATTGTAAATAAATTCATTCCAGATACAAAAAAAATCTTTGCATAAAATTATTTTTATTGTAAATATATAAACATGAAAGTCGAATCTCTTCCTTGTTATACTGAAAGACTAAATGTTCGAGAGGTCCTTGTTCTTTTTTTGGTGTCACTTTCCACTAATATAATATACAACATCCACACACACGAATACTTCAAGAGTGTGATCTTTCAGAGAAAAGTCTGTACCAGAGAGTTCTTTACAGGAGTGTTAGTTTTCCTTTGCAACAGGAGGTGGTGAGTATTGAATGATGCCTGTGCATTTTTGTTTGATTCTCTGCAGCATCATTTGAATCTGCTGTGTTGAGCTTTCGGGAATAAATTTCAAATCTTTTCTATCTACTTTAATATTTTCGACATATTTTATAAGGAATGGTCCTTTAAAACCATTTGGGAAAATCTGCTGACTCACAAAAAGTTCATCAGTAGTCCCATCTCCATTTGTGTCATAAGTGCTAACCCAGTGTGTATCTACCTGATCTCCAGGAAGGGGTAATCCAGTACCATATTGAAGATTACAATTTGATTCGGGTGTGAGATTAAGTATGAGTTGTCGGAATTGAGTTCTAACATTTTCTCTCATACTTTCTTGTGGAGGCTGTGTTCTTTTCGCTGGTTTTTCTGTTGCTGAAAAAGGAGAAGGGGAGGAATTTTGAAAAATTTGGGGACAATTTTTCAGTGCTGATTCTTTTATCCTCTTTGCATTTTCTTGAGAAATACCTTTTATGTCTGGCGAGAGAGTGCCTGTTGTATACAAGGTATCTTCTGCTGGTCTTTGTCCATAGTTTTCTGAAATCGCTACCGTTCCATTTGCTTGAACCTGGACGATATGTTCCCCGTCAGGGAGGACACAAGTAGTATGTGGTGTGGCATTCCTAAAATCTGTCTGTGGTATTGATGATGGTTGTTTCATGGCAGTGCATCCAGTAAGGAGTGCCACTGGAATAACCTGTAAACTTTTTTTATTAAGACTCATAGTGTGAAGGGAAAGAAAAGAATCTCTTCTTGTGTCCTCTGTTTTTTTATTGAGGAAAATAACATTCCAAGAAAAATATTTATTTTCTATTTTTCAGTATCATTAAGAGAATGAAAATTGGAGGTCTTTTTACTGTATTTTTTCTTTTCTGACAAGAGTTTTTCTTGTAGCATTCCTCTATATTTCGCTGAATATGTCTGACGAAAGAAGATTTCATCATAAAAAAGGAGAGCAAAAATGGCAAAAATTTTGGGAAGAAAACAAAACTTTTGCAGCAGATAATAATTCAGAAAAACCAAAATACTATGTTCTGGATATGTTTCCCTATCCCAGTGGTGCAGGTCTTCATGTAGGGCATCCAGAGGGCTATACTGCTACCGATATCATAGCCCGATACAAACGGGCAAAAGGGTTTAATGTTCTTCATCCAATGGGGTGGGATGCTTTTGGGCTTCCGGCAGAAAATTTTGCTATTAAAAATGGAGTAAATCCAAAGGTGACGACAACAGAAAACATTGCAAACTTTACTCGGCAAATCAAAAGTCTTGGTTTTTCATACGATTGGGAGAGGGAGTTTGCGACGACGGACCCCACATACTATAAGTGGACTCAGTGGATCTTTTTGCAGATGTACAAAAAAGGGCTCTTATATGAAAAAAAGATGCCCATGAACTGGTGTCCCAAGTGTCGAATTGTCGCCGCCAATGAAGAAGTCGAAGGGGGGAAACATGAACGCTGCAGTGCAGAAGTAGAGCGACGAAACTTGCGACAGTGGATGTTTGAGATTACCAAATACGCCGACAGGCTTTTGGATGATTTGGATGAACTTGATGAATGGCCTGAGAAGATTAAAGCCATGCAAAAAAACTGGATTGGAAAAAGTGAAGGAGCAGAAGTACAATTTCAAATTCAGAATTACAAATTACCAATTACGGTCTATACAACACGACCTGATACATTGTTTGGGGCAACGTATTTTGTGCTTGCTCCAGAACACCCTGCTGTAGAGGCCATTACAACGAGTGAGCAGAAAAATGCAGTGGACGAGTACAAAAAGATGTGTGCCGGGAAATCCGAAATGGAACGTACAGAGCTCAACAAAGAGAAATCAGGAGTCTTTACAGGGGCATACGCGATTAACCCCGTTAATAACGAAAAAATCCCTGTGTGGATTGCTGATTACGTCATGATGGGCTATGGAACAGGGGCAATTATGGCAGTACCAGCACACGATGAACGTGATTTTGAGTTTGCTAAAAAATATGAACT
>JANTGK010000049.1 GCA_024762935.1 Candidatus Peregrinibacteria bacterium
GCAACACCGAGACCGCCAGAATGAAGTGGTGGAAATTCCCAACCAAGCATCAAAAGTTTCATTATTCTGTTTTTTTATTTGTTCTAGTGAGTATACCTCAAAATTAAGCATAAATCAAGAGTAAGAATTTCTCTCTTCTCTATGGAAAAATACGGGAAAGAAAAAAATGACTTAGAGGAGAAAAAATGGTATACTGATACGAATCGAAAAATACATATTAAATGATATACTTAGGAAATAAAAAAGGCGGATATCTGAGTCTCCCCCCAGAGCCGAACAGTAAATATAATGGTATTTTTTGGGCTGATAACCAATATCTCTATAAAACTCTAGAGAATATTTGTCTGGAAAATTCGCAGGAGATTGATTGTATCCAGCAATATCTTTCAGGTGCAAAACGTGTACGGAAAGGTGGCACCGAAGAATCATTTCAATACCAAAGTGATTCGCTTTTCTACAAAAAAACAGATGATTCAATTACTGAAATCACACTTGATGTAAAGCAAGGATACGATAATCGAGAGTTTGGGAGATACTACGAAATATCAGAAGAAGACGGGAAAATACTCGTTACATTCACAAAAAAAAATGAAGCCCGAGAGGAGTCAGGGCAAGAATATTCATTTTTTATAGTGATAGATCTTTTTTCGGAGCCCTTTAAGATGATAAAACAATGGACTCCAAAAACATATGCGCTTGATGAAGGACGAGAAGGAAATAGGAAAAAAAGATATGTCTTCTCAGCTCTCAAAACAAAAGCAAAAAAAATACTCTTCACTTTTGGAACCAATAAAAAAAAGGTTCTGGAGGAAAGCGAATTTCAGGTCAACAAAAGGTGGTCAACCGTACAAGGAGAATACACCGCTGCAGAATACGCAAAAAATGCGTTGGAAAACCTTCGCTCTCAGATGTATGGAAGAACAGGAATCCTTGCAGGTCACCCTTGGTTTTTTCAATACTGGACACGAGATGAAGCCATCAGTGCAAGAGGACTCCATCTCATTGGCAAAACAAAAGAGGCAAAGCAGATACTTTTAAACGCTATTGAGAATATTAGTAAAGATGGACGCATCCCCAACCGTATTCCATCTGCTGATCTCCATTGTGCAGACGGAGTCGGATGGACTTTTCTGCGACTCGAAGAACTTTTTTCTGAAGGAAAACTGACGAATAATGAAAAGAAAACAGTGACAGAAAAACTCATACTCTCTCTCGAACGAATTGAAAAAAACCTCATAGTAAACGGACTTATTACGAATGAGAGACTCGAAACATGGATGGACACAGAGTATGGCAATGATGACCGAAGTGGAAAAAGAATAGAAATCCAAGCACTCACCCTTGCCATGTATCGCTTTTTCTTTGCACTGACAAAAGATACTCAAATCCAGAAAAAATTACAGAACATGAAGAGTGCTGTACGAGAAGCCTTTTGGAATGGAGAGTATTTAAACGATGGTAAAGACGACAAAACGATTCGCCCAAATATTTTTCTCGCATACTATATATATCCGGAATTGCTCACAAAAAAACAATGGAAAACCTGTTTTGACAACGCACTCAAGCAGTTGTGGCTTCCATGGGGTGGCCTTGCTACTATTGCCACGTCAAATCCCCTCTTCTGCTCAACTCATACTGGACAAAACAACAGAAGTTATCATCGCGGAGATTCTTGGTATTTTATTAATAATATCGCGGCCATATGCTTTTATAGATTGAACAAAAAATATATTCAATACGGAGAACAGATTACAATTGCCTCGTGTAAAGATCTCATGAGTCTCGGAGCACGAGGATGTTGCAGTGAAATTAGCTCTGCAAAAAGGCAAACATCCGAAGGGTGTTTTAATCAAGCATGGAGTAACGCCACACTTATTGAACTCCTCTATGAAACAAAATAAGCGGAAGAATAAAGGAAATAGGGAGTCTTTTTGGACTTTTTACTCCTTCTATTTGTTATTATATAAATAATTATGTATAATAGTAGAAAGTATTAAACATTATGTCAAAAACAAAAAGTCCAAAAGTTGCATATTTTTCAATGGAATTTGCACTTGATGCCAGAATTCCAAACTATGCAGGAGGGCTAGGTGTCCTCGCTGCAGATATCATGCACTCCTGTGCCGATAAAGAGAAGCCTGTTGTAGGTGTATCACTCATTTACCATCAGCACGATAAAGCCGAAGAAATGTTCAAGGCTGAGAAGTATATGAAAAAACGGAAAGAAACAGTAGCTATTCGAATAGAAGACCGAAATGTTATCATCGGAGCCTTTGAATACACCGTAAAAACAAAACATGGAAAATCAATTCCAATCTTCTTTCTCACAACATATGTTCCAGAGAATAAAGAGTGGGATCGTGATATAACAAAACATCTCTATGCATCTGATCAATACACTCGAATTGCCCAAGAAGCCATTTTGGGAATCGGTGGAGTACGGATGCTTCGTGCCCTTGGATATAACGACATCGACTACTTTCATATGAATGAGGGGCACTCTGCATTTCTCACGTTTGAAATCTTAAAAGAGAATAATTTTAACAACGCAGAAGTAGAAAAACGGTGCACATTTACTACTCATACCCCGGTACCTGCTGGGCATGACTACTTTGATTACCAATGTGTCCATAAAATTCTTGGAGACGAAGTGCCTTGGCATGTAAAAGAATTAGCAACCCCTGAACGACTGAGTATGACGCATCTCGCACTCAATTTGAGTAAACATTCAAATTCTGTTGCAAAAAAACATGGAGATATCTGTCGAGAGATGTTTCCAGGATATGGGTTTAAAAATGTTACGAATGGTATTCATCATCTCTCGTGGGTTTCGGACCCAATGACAAAACTCTTTGATAAAAAATTACCCGGTTGGAAGATGAATCCTTCTGTTTTTGCAGATGCCGAAAAAGCTCTGACTGACGCAGAGGTTCTCGCTGCTCATAAAAAGAATAAAAAAGAACTTATTGATTGGGTAAATGCTGATCGATCATTTTTCCCGATTAACACAGACCTTAGGGATGACGACTATTTTGATGAAGACACCCTTACTATTACGTTTGCGAGACGTTTTGTCCCCTATAAAAGGCCAGATCTTATTTTTACGGATCTCGAAAGACTCCGAGATCTTGGTCACAAAAAGTTACAACTTATTTTTGCCGGACGATGCCACCCCGATGATTTTTTCTGTAATAAACTCCAAGAACGGATTAAAGATTCTGGAAGACGGCTCCGATCACAAATAAAAGTTGTGGTTACGAGTTACAATATTGATATTGCTAAAAAACTGGTGGCAGGGAGTGATGTTTGGCTGAACAACCCTATCAAGCCACGAGAAGCAAGTGGTACCAGTGGAATGAAAACAGCGCTCAACGGTGTTCCAAATCTCTCCATTCTTGATGGATGGTGGATTGAAGGATACAAACAAAACCCAGTAAGCGGATGGGCATTTGGGGAAAAAAGCAATCAGGCACATGACGAATATGAGCGAAACAATATTGATTCTGATGAACTCTACGAAAAACTCGCAGAAGTCATGAATGACTACTACGGAGATGATCAAAAACAATGGGTAAAACACATGAAAGCTTCTATTTCGCTTCTCGATCGATTTAATACACATCGAGTTGTTGATGAGTATTACGAAAAAATGTGGGATTAAAGAATCAAAATTCAGAGACTCTCAGCTACTCCAAATGAGTTCATAATCCTTTGGATTATGAATAATTTGGTGGAGCTGAGGGGATATTCTCACTGCACATCTCCACTTCGTTTCGATATTTGCTCCGAGTTTTCAAATCCTCACTTCACCTCCCTATCAGTCGGTGAGTTCGGTTTTCAAGACGAACCCCAGGGTTCTCATTTCCGCTCACTTCATCCATTTTTAAAATACTCCCTCGCTATCGCTTTGGGAGTTTTTTAAAAATGGTGGAGCTGAGGGGATTCGAACCCCTGACTTCCGCGCTGCCAGCGCGACACTCTAGCCAACTGAGTTACAGCCCCACAGAGAACGAAAAAAGTGTATCTCATTTCCAATTAATTACAAGAAGAAATTGGAAGTCAGGTACTGTAATGCCTTGAGAATTCTTTGTTATTTATGGTATAATACTATGATTATATGTGCACATGAAAAACAAAAACTCACTCCCCTGTTTGCAATTACAGAATCAGGATTTTTTTGAACTTCAAGAAAAACGAATTGTGTTTCAATCAGAAACGCCAACGTTTATAAACAGTTCTGACCAAATAGGAGAAAATATTGATGAGGCACTCCTGCAAGAATCCCTGAAAATATTAAAAAATACGGGAGATCTCGGAAATAAAAAATACCAAGAACCCGCAAACGTTTTTGCTCTTCGAAGTATACTCAGTAACCTCGGTTACAATCCCGGTGGAAGTAATGCCGTAGCCACTTATGCCGATATCAAAAGTGCTGTCACACAGTTACAAGCAGACATACAATCCAAAGTTGGAAATGACTTCGTCGTCGATGGACTTTTTGGAAACGGAACAAAAAGAGAATTAATAAATATTCTTCAGGCAAAGAGGAGTTTAAAAATATCAACCACTTCTACACGGTTAAAGAGTCTCAAATATCAAATCGAAAAAAAAGAAAACCAATACAAACCCCTTCAGACTCAAGAAGAAAAAGATAACCTCGAAACAATACTCAACACCGAAGAAATAGGAGGCTTCAAAACCTTCCTCAGCTCTCTTATTCTCACAAAACCAGATATTTTTGCAATAAAGGATGCAAACAATCCTGAGAGTAAAATCAATATAAACGAGGCCTATAGCAATATTTTTGTTGAAGTCGAAAGTAACAACCGTATTCCGCCAGGCATGTGGAGCCAAGTCCTTGATGATCCAGATGAGCCGCAATATAATCCGGAGAAAGCAGTTAAAATGGAGTATGAGAATATCTTTAATGCACTCGCTCAATTATATAAGAAGAACCCTCTAGCACTAAAAGTGGTACAGGCTATGAATATTCTCGGTGGAAAAAATATAGACCTTTCTCAAGACAAGAGATTAAATGATCCAATTACGCAGAAGGACCGCACAGGACTTTTTGGAACAAAATTTCTCTCTTCATTTCCAGCCCTCTTTGAAGACCTGGGAATCCTCCCTAGAAAATATATTCCTGCACAACCGGGTGGCCGATTTGAGATCAACACCACCACATACTCAGATAAACCAGGGTTGGATATCCTTGTTGACTATATGGCAAATGGGAGTACTCCTGAGCAACTGGAACAAGAAATAAATACATATGCAAAAAGAAACGAAAATATTTTGAAAAGTATTGGATCACAAAAGATTGATCATAAGAAAATCAGAAGTGAAGCAATTCGGGACTTTTTTCTGGGTCTCCGTTATAAAAATAATGAAAGCAATATCGTGCAACAGGTATCAGGAAAAAAAAGGGATTCCAGCCTTTCTGTAGATGCCATGTTATACCTTATGAGAGGAGAAAAAGAGAGAAAAACAGGTATTACAGGAGTTTTTACCGACAGTGTCGAATGGAAGAATGGTGAACTCTATGTCAATGGCAAGCCTGGTACATTTGATATCTCAGGAAAAATTGAACTTCCAGAAGGTTCGATCTGCACCACAAATCCTTCACACTGGACATGTGGACAAATTCACGCCGCAGCTGCAGCACAAGAGTTTACCGCAGATAAGTACCCAGGGCTCACCATTGCTGAAGGAGTAGTCGATGGGAATACTTCATTCAAAAATGAAGATGGAAGCACCACTGAATTTATAATAGTACACACAGGACTCGGTCAAAAAAATACAAAGATACGAATTACAAATTCTGCAAATCCTGGAGAAGTAACACTCGTTACCCTTGAAGAAAATGGAAAAATCAATTATACGGTATACGAAATAACAACTAAAAAGAAACGACCTCCAAAGCCAAAAGACCGAGTAGTAATAAAAAAGACTGCCACCGTTTCACTTGGAAAAGGATTTGAGGAATCTGCCTCACTGGCAGCAGAGTGGATTGGAAGCAAAAATAATGCTGGTCTCGGATACAGAATTCAAAGTCAATTTTATAGTGACCTTTTACGATTTGCAGTCAGTACAAGTACAAACACGAGTGGGGATAACCTCGTAACACCAGAATTATCTGGGAAACTTTTTGGCAAACAATGGTCTGCCGAACTCAATACCGACGGTGATATTCAATCATTCTCAGCAGAAATTTTTCATGCGATGATACAAGAAGATATTGCACTATCTCTGAATACCACATTTGATAAAAATGGTGAGATTGGAGCATTCGGGTCGAAACTTGAAAAACAGCAATCCCTTCAAGAAGTTGCAGAACTCATCACAAATGCCATAGAGAGTGTTTCAAAAAATAATGCTTTCAGAAATGGGCTTGAAAAAGAACTATCCACAATGACAGAAGGTCAAAAAGAAAAATATATTATCGATGCTGCAAAAATTTTTGTTTTTAATAATATAAACGACCCGAAGGTTGTTCCGGGCCTTGAAAGATGGACTGCTGGCCTCAGTATTGGAGCTCGAAAAGTATGGAATGAACTCGTTCCAACTATTGGACTCTCTCTTGGACACACTTCATATACTCCAGAATACGTTGGACTCGCTGATGCAACAACCAGTCCAGAAAAAACATTCGGGGAAATGGAAATCATACGAAATCCCGAGGATGGAAGTATTGATATCGAGAATATTATCAATCAAGCACTGAGGAAGCCAAAATATAATGGATATTCTTACGCAGGAGAAATCCTAAATACTTCAGAAACTACTACTGATACCAATGAGAAAAATCCACCCATTACCATAAAAAATGGAAGAATTATTCTCGCAGATGGATATAATATTACAAATCTGAATTTCCATGCCAATACTCTGTGGCGAACTCTTAAACTAGAGATTACATACGGAAAAAATGGCGGACCAACTCAAGAACACATCGGAGAAATCATGGTCTCACCAGAAGCGAATGTGCAAAATCCCGAGCAAATGAATGATTTTCTCATTCATATTCACCAAACCGGAATCATAGAAAAAGTGCTGCGAACGAATACTTTTTCGCAAAAAATAAAAACTGCCATACAACACGGAGACCTTAATACCCAATGGGAACTCACCTATAAAAGCATTACACAACTGAAACTCACCGAATCAGAAAAAGAGTATTTTACACAGCTGAATGATCTGAATATCCCTGCAGCAAACAAGCTCGCACTTATTGGGCTCGCGGGATGGCAAGAAATGGATGCAAGGCATGTCTTTAAGAATGATCCTTCAGCATTACAAGCAGAAAAAAACAACCGGCTCAATCTCGAAGAAAGGAATCAAACGGTCTCCAAGGGAGCTCAAAAGTATTTGGGAGTTCCTCTTAGTAATTCTCAAGCCGCTATAGAAGAACTCTCTTCTCAGGGGCAGGATATACACACTCTTGAAATAAATACTGTACTCCAATGTGTCATACAGACACCAAATAATAGCGTTGAAGTCATTACTCTTGTTCCTGGGCAAAAAATTGAGATTATTGGAGAAGTAGTAATTGCTGATGATGGAAGTATTCACTTTCAAAACAAAGAATGTAATGGAAATTATGCCGTTGCCAAACCCGTAATGAATTCTGTACCTCTTATCAGAGAAACGATGGCGGCAAAAGTACAAGAAAAAGGAAGTGGTATCGGGGTAATGGCAAGAAGGAATAATTTTTATGGGAATGTTTCTGTAGCCCTCTTGAGTTCACCCGGTTATAAAAAAGAATATGTACCCGTCATAAGCGAAGAAACAAATACAACGAGTACAAAAGTAATATATGAGGTAACCGCTCCAGATGGGACGCAATTTCAGATAATACAGGGAGGAAAAGGAACACTAACGGCATTGCGTATACCAAAAATAGAAGAATTTAAAATGATATTTCCCGATGGAAAAATTCCTAATAAAATTTTATCAGACATGTATGAAACGCTTTCTCTTGCAGCCATACAAGATGTAGAGAGAGCGGCTCAATTAGTAAATGCACCTATAGATGAAGTAAAAGCAAATCCCTCTGGATTTGCAACCATAGCACTTGAGCAAGCAATTAGTGAAGGAAACGATGAGTATCTTCAAAGAAGTGCCCTCTACCAAGCAAGCATAAACCTCCACAAAAAATACCCAGAACATGATATGATTACCACCGATGCTAGCCGCCCTTTCTATACTGTAGCTGAAGTAATTGAGAAATATAATAAAATGAAGGCATCCGTTGAAAATAAAAACAATAATTTAGTATTTGAAGAACTCACAAACAGTAAAACTCTAGAAGGTCTTCAAGCGCAACTCACCGTATTAAAATCAAAAGGTTGGACCGTCACCCCAACGAGCACAGATACTGAATCAATAAACACTTCTGAAACATTTACAAACACTCCGCAGAACTGGCAATTATTGGAGACAAATGGTGTCAATACAGAAGGAATAGTGGTCGATTCAAACAAATTTGAAAAACTAAGAGCACAATTTGTCGAACTTGGTGGCAAAATCCCAAAAGACACCAGTAATAGAGAGTCATTGGAGATTATGACACTCCCCGAGAATCAGAGTACTTTTGAAGAAGCTCTCAAAAAAACAAAGGAAAACCACCCTTCAGATGAAGCGAATCCTCTAGATATCCATGATGTACTCGGCGCTGATTAATAACTCCAATACCTTATTCCCACACGGATGAGCAGAAAAAGCGAGTGTATGACCATTTTTTTATAACATGATACATCCAGTAAATATGAGAATCTATAATTTACAATTCTTTCTGCAGAATAGAATGCTAACGAATTGCTGAGAAGGCATCAGAAATTAGATTGAATGAGACTCGCACAAATGGTATAATACTGGGATATTTTTTGATAGATTCAAAAGATATCTCCATTAAAAAAACACATAAAATGTCTTTATATACACATATTTGTCGGTTTCTCGATAACTCTAGATCAGCCCGATTTGGAGTAGGAATATTGCTT
>JANTGK010000050.1 GCA_024762935.1 Candidatus Peregrinibacteria bacterium
AGGACAACCGTCGCTTTGCTTGGATGAACAGTAAGATATTTGGCCCCTATGATGGAAACCGAGGACTCGATATTCGATATGTTGAGGGGAACCGAGTTATCGAACACGAAGAAGATGATGGTTTTTATTTGAATATAAATGATGACGAGATTGGACCTCTTCCCTATGTTTCTGGGAGTGGGCTTGAGTTTTCAAAACACCATTGGGGATTTCGATACAAAGACTCAGAGAACAGAAGATTCGTCGTTATCGATGGAAATACATATGGTCCATATAAAAGTGCAAGTGAACCAATCTTCAGTGCAAAAAATTGGGGCTTTACATTTGCAGAAATGACCGGAGGACAAAAGGTAATGATCAATGGAACTATTCAGGGCCCCTTTGAAAGTGCTGGAAGGTTACAACTCTCAGATTACACTGTTGCATTTCAATATAAAGACCCTGATGGATATTATCTCTCTATTAATGACAAAACCATCGGACCATACGAAAAAATGAAAGCCGTCATTATATCTGGAGCAAACTGGGGGTTTGAATACAAAGACAAGAAAAATGAGCACTATCTCATGATTAACGGAAATATCTTTGGTCCATATAAATCTCAAACGAAGTTTTTATCAGTATACGATCCGATTCAAACAGAGCTAAAATTCACAGAAGATACTTGGATTTTTCACTACATTGACGGAAATGGAGGTGAACATATCGTTGCAGATGGAGAAGATTTTGGCCCATATCTCCATGGTGGTTCAGATGATTTTGTACACCCGACACAACTCGAAATATATGAAGGAAACTGGGCTTTTTGGTACGAAGATGCTGACAAAAAACAATACCAAGTGGTCAATGGCAACATATTCGGACCTCTCCAACGTGCGTATGATGGAGCCTTTCAGTTCGGAAAATCCACCTGGGGATTCCGATATAAAAACTTTAATCAAGAGTATTATGTACTGATTGGAGGAAAAAAATATGGACCTTATGCTTCAGTAAATAAACCAAAGCTCGAAAAATAAAAGGATGATTTAGAGCATTTTTTGCACATAATGTTCAACGGGCGCATATTCGTCAGTAAGAATAGGAAGATCTTCTGGAATTTTTTTTGTATACCGGTGACGGAGAAATGAGTTTATTTCAGGGTCATCATCAGTAAAAGAAGGGGGTTTTTGAGACTTGAGGGCAACAAGCATAATATTTTGCGGAAATATTCCCCCATTCTTCTCTCGCACAGGAAATAAATACACCTGAGGAAAAACGCTCCGAAACGTGAGATACTCTGCTCGAAGAAAATCACTTTTTTCTCCTTCCATTGCAGAAATAATATTAATAAGAACAGCACCGTCATCTGTAAGGGCATCATATTGTTTTTGTACCGCCTCTTGAGTCGTCAAATGAAAAGGAATGGAGTATTTTGAAGAAAAGGCATCACCATAAATAACATCGTACTTTTTCTCCGTTGTATTCAAATATATTCTTCCATCTTCATGAATACTGTGCAAACGGGGGTTTTCAGAAAGGGAAAAATATTGTTTTGCAATCTCTGTCAATTGAGGATCGATTTCCACCACATCTAATGTTGATTCGGAATAATTCCTTAAAAAATCCTTTGGATAAGAATATCCAGCTCCGCCAATCATCAGGGCATTTTCAATCTTTGGGACAAAATGTCGTGCAAGCCGATAAAATTTTGTATATCCATAAACGAGATCGTCACCATCTGGATACATCGCTGAACTTCTTTCATTATTGAGTCGAAGCTCAAGAATGGTCTCCCCATTTTCCCAAAAACGAGATTCAAAAATCTGAACATGATTATATTGTGTATCTAGATCAACAAGACCGTGCTGTTGGAAAAACTCATCCGATGCATAGACGCCAGCAATACAGAGAAAAAAGGAAAAGAGTGCCACTACCCTTGAAAGAATATTTTTTTTAAAAAAGAGCATAAGAGAGAGGATAACCAAGAGCACCGAAAGAATAAAGAGTATTTTAGAGCTTCCGAGCACTGGAATAAGAAAGAAACCAGCAAGAAAGGTACCTCCTATGCTTCCGAGTGTAGAAATGGCATAGAGCCTGCCTACAGTCGAAGCAGAGGTGGTGATATCTCTTAGCTTTAACTTCACTGAGTACGGTGAGACAATTCCAAGCAAAATACTCGCAGGAGCAAAGAGAACGAGAGCAGCAATAACCGAAGAGACCTCTAACCGAAATGCATAAAAAGAAAGAAGAGAAAACAGAGGTATCTTCAGAAAAACAGGAGAGGAAACAAAAAGAGCAGAAAGAAAGAGAATCCCTGAGAGACCACGAAAACTAGCCTTATGGTCGGCTATTTTTCCTCCAAGAGCATATCCAAGACTCAGAGCACCAAGAATCACTCCTATAATAGCAGTCCATACAACAAGAGACGTTCCTAAAAAAGGTGCCAATACTCGAGAACCTACAATTTCGAATATCATTACAATAGCACCACTAAAAAAAACGGTAATCTCAAGAAAATATTCTGAAATCTTATCTTTTATGCTTCTCATATATATAAAAAATTTCTAAAAGTATTTCAGTTTTGGTACTAAAAATCAATATTGCAATCTTCCTACTTTCTGAATGAAAAAGTATATATATTGCTTTATGTAGCTATAAAAATACAACAGACTTCATACAATAAGATAAAATACAACGAGAAACAACCCACCACACAAATAGATAAAATATAAAACAGATGTAAAAGAAAGTGCCTATAAAAAAACAGCAAAAAATCAAAAAGGCACAAAGAAGGTATGAAGATTTTTCTTCATCAAAAGCAAGTGAAACTGGTTGAATTTGAAAAAATAAAGAGAGACAATGACGTGCGCAATTTTTCTCCTGTATGATAGATCAAGTCTTTGAATTCCGCTGGAAAGATGAAAAAACTCCCTATTTTCGAGTTATTAGAAATGGAATGTTATCTGAACAAGCAGCCCTTTTCGGAATGAATATATCTATAGAAGTAACAGGGATGTACTCATGTTCAGGATATGAGAAAGATGGAGTCTACCACCCATGTGTAAGTGGTGGTGCACCTGGAACGAAAAAATGTGAAGAATGCAAAAAACAAGAGGGAATGCCAATCGCTCAATATTGTGATGGATTTAACACCGATATGTTTTCAGGTGAAGAAATCGAAAGCCTGAGTTATCCTCATTATGTATATATGGCCTTCTTTGATCGAAATCTTGTAAAAATTGGTGTATCGGCAAGTGGCCGAGGGTATTTACGACAGATTGAGCAAGGGAGCCATTATTGTTCTGTCATCGCAAAAGGCATGTGGGGAGTCCCAGCAAGGCAAATGGAAACACTGATTCGACGAGAAGGAATGGTTGATAAAGTTCAAGCTTCACAAAAGAAGAATCTTATGTTTTTGGATGTCAAAAAAGAAGAGGCAAAAAAAATCTTGGAAGATCTTTCTGAAAAATTCATTCCCTCCGTAATAGCTCAAAAACCAGAACTCGAACAGTATCTCCAAAAACCGCCAGAATTTATGGACTTCTCAAGTGTATACCATCTCTCCACAGCAGAGGCTATTGAGAAACCAATGCATTACACCGATCTTATCCCTGGCGAATCACTTTCAGGAACACTCATTTCTGCAAAAGGAAACTTTCTTTTACTCGAAACAGACTCAGAGAAAATTCTTATCAATGCAAAAAAACTAAAAGGATATCAGGTTGATTTTTCAGCAAAACCAATCGGACTCCAAAAGGAAGATGCCTTTCAAGGGGCACTCTTTTAAGCAAAAAACATGGATCAGGGAACAAGGAACATACTCTAAAGAAAGAGTATGCGAATACATTCCAATAACTCAATTTTTGTCAGATTTTTCACTATTTCTTTTCCTAATCTTCGCTCCATAGGAGTTTTTTTAAATTCTACATTCCCTGTTCTCTACCTGCCTTCGTAGCCTTGGTGAAGAAGGATTCCCTGTTCCGTGTTCCGTGTCCCTGACTATGTCATCCACCAAAACCAAATAAAAAATGTCGTTACGAAAAGTAAAATAATATTTAACGGAGCTCCGACTTTTAAGAAATCTGAAAATTTATAATTTCCAGATCCATACACCATGGTATTTGTTTGATATCCAACAGGTGTTAAAAAGCTTGTAGAAGCAGCGAACATGACAGCAAGCACTAATGCAAATGGCTCCTGATTAAGGTCTGAAGCGACAGAAAGAGCAATAGGAACCAAAAGAGCTACAGCGGCGTTATTAGAAATAACCTCAGTCAGCAGAGTCGTAATGAGATAAAAGAGCATAAGAATAACAATCGGATGAGCTCCAAAAGAAACAGTAGTAATACCACTTGCTATAAAAGTGGCTGCACCAGTTTTTTGCATAGCAATTCCCAAAGGTATCACACCTGCTAAGAGAAAAATAATCTCCCAGTTTACCGAAGGATACACATCATCAATATTGATACATTTTGTCAAAACCATTGCGAGAACACCTGCAAGAGCAGAGACAACGATAGGAACAGAAAGAATAGCTGAAACAAGCACTACTGCCGCAACAATACCCAAAGAAAGCCACATTTTTTCACGATTAAATTCCTGTTCAATAGTCTCTAAAAGAAGAAAGTCTCGAGAAAATCGTATCTTCTGAAGACTGGCCATAGAAGCCTGAACAAGAAGAACCTGTCCCACCCGGAGTTTCATAGAACCAAGTCTCTGAGAAGTAATATCAGGAACCTGAAGACCTACGACAGAGGCTGAATATTTTCTCCAAAAATTAATTTCATCTAAGCTTCGATCATGAAAAGCATTTGCTCCCCGAAGCATAATTTTTATAATTTTCCCCATTCCTGCAGGTCGTCGTCGTGCATCTTCATCAAAATTAGAAAGAAGTTTCACATTTTCATTTTTAATGAGATCAATTATCCTCTGCTCTTTTGCACGAAGGACAAGGATGTCTCCCTCTAATAATTTTTTCCGATCAAGACCTTTTATAAAAGATTTTTTCTCTCTAATGAGCTTGATGACTTCTACATCATTTTTTTCTTCAAATTTTACAGAAGAAATAGTACACCCAATAAGTCTTCCCTTTTCTACAACAACCTCTGTTAAAAACAGATCCTCGTCTTTGTGGAACGAATCACTGTCTTCATCTTTGTTTTTTCGATCAGGAAGCAAAAATCGTCCAATTCCTATAAAATACCAAAACCCAACAAAAAGAACAATAAGGCCAAGATTGGTAAACTCAAAAAGCCCTATTTCTCTGGGATTTTCCATATCTTCCAACATGGAAACAGCAAGAATGTTTGTCGAAGTCCCAATAAGAGTAAGTGTTCCCCCTAGCATTCCAAAAAAAGAAAGGGGAATAAGAAGTTTCGTAGCAGCAGTTCCAGATCTATGTGCGAGATCAAGCACCATAGGAAGCATAATCGCAACAGCAGCAGTATTATTTACAAAACCAGATATAGGAGCAACAAGAACAGCAATAGCTAAAATTTGACGGATCTCAGAATTCCCAGCAAATGAAAAAACCCGACGTCCTATTTGATGAATAATCCCTGTTCTCTGTACACCAGCAGAAAGAATAAACATTGCCAAAACTGTTACAGTTGCTGGACTTGCGAGTCCTGAAAGCCCTTCTGAGACACTCGGAAATGAATCAGGATATATGATGCCAAGAAGCATCAAGGTAATCATAATCAAAAAGGCAGTCATATCAATTGGAAACTTTTCTGTTACAAAAAGATACAGAGCCCCTGCTATGACTAAAAAAAGAAGAAATATCTCAACTGTAAGTTCCATATGTTCTTATGAATTATTTTTTTTGATGCCATGTAACAAGAAGTGGTGCAGCTAAAAATATTGAAGAATATGTTCCAACAATAATTCCACAGCTTAGTGCGAGAAAGAATGAGAAAAGTGCAGGAAAACCCGTAAAATAAAACAGCATTGTACCTATTACTATAAGTGTAGAGAAAGACGTATTCACAGATCGGCGCATTGATTGCCAAAGAGCTTTTTCGGCAACCACATCAAAATGTTTACCAGATTTTTCCCTTTTTAAATTCTCACGAATCCGATCAAAAATAACAATAGTATCATTAACAGAAAACCCAAGAACAGTAAGAAGAGCAGTAATAAAAAGTGTATCAACTTCAACGCCAAAATAATATCCAAGGAATGCAAAAATTCCAATGATAATAGTAATATCATGTGCAAGAGCAATAATAGCTGCCATTCCAAATTTCCATGAAGAAAGGCCTTGAGGAACGCGCCGAAAGGCAAATGCAATAAAAATAATAATAGCGATGATAGCTAAAATAACAGCCTTAACTGCCCGCTCCCGAAAAACCATTCCCACTGTTGGTCCGATAGTATTGACACGCTTAATGTCCGCTCCCCAATTTTTTTCAGAAAGAGCAGATGTAATTGCCTGAACTTCTTTTTCAGAAATACTCTGAGACCTTATGATATATCCTGTTTTATCAAGGGTACTAATAATTTTTTCCCTTTTTTCCCCTCCTGATGCAGTATGAAAAAACTCAGAAAACTCTGACTGAGATGGGATAATTTCAGTATCTTCAAAAAAAACTTCCATTTGCGTTCCCCCTGTAAAATCGATACTCGCATTGAGACCAAAAATGGCTATAAGTCCTATGGCAGTCGCAACAAATGCTCCAGAAAGAGCAAACCACTTATTTCGATTAGGAATAATTTTAAACTTCATACAATAAAAAATTCCGCACCATTTTGCCCGAATCTGACAGAAAAAAGCAAACAATAAAATTTCTCTCGTTCATAGGCAACAACTAAAACCCCGACTCCTTGCCTGTAGAAAAGACATCATCATCTGCATCTGCAATAAATACTGCAAAATCACCTGATGGGGAAGCAGATACGTCGCCAACAAGTCGTAAGGTTTTTTGACGGCTCTGATTTACAGCAATACCGTCTTCATAGTCCCCAATAAAAGTGAATGTGGCTTTCCCATTCTCCGTCGTGTTCACTATATTTGTCACAACATCTCCTCGAAACTCAAGATGAAGATTTTGCAGATTGCCATCTTCAACACCGGCAAAAGAAAGGGTAAGAGCACGAAGATTCATATTCTCAATACTTTCTTGTTCGGAAACAGTTATAACAGAAATAACTTCATCGGTTCCACCAACTTCTATGGTATTTTCGGGAGTATGAAAAGAAAAATGAACGTTCCCGACATTGATATTTGATGTAGCCATACGATTCCCATTTATCGGAAATGAGGCAGTTACTGGAATAATTTCGCCACTCTCAACTCCTACAGCAACAATATCTTCTGGAGAGAGAATTGAAAGAGAGTGTTCACCACCGAGGCTATCAGCATCAATATCAGCAGCTACAGTAATAATTTTTTCTGCTCCTGCATCAATAAAAATAGGGTCATATGTGAGATTAATAGGCGCTGTATTGGTTTCCCGCGAAATATTTTTGTTTCTCCCTCGGTGTGTATATCCTTCATACACCTTCACTGCTTTTATCTCTTCTGATTTTCCAAGCCCCGACCTCGTAATCGTAAGTTTAATAATTTTAATATCCTCGTCTTCAGGTGCCTGAAAAGCAAGTTGTAAGAATGGGACATTTTTAGCATGTAACGGAATACTTCTTGAAAGAGGTGAGTCTTCCATTATTTTCACCGAAAGACCAGATGGCTCACTACTAAGCTCATCTGTTGAAGCAGCATCGTTTGTATTGTCTTCGTTAGGAGACTCATTATCAAAATCTGCAGCAGTGAGAACACGTAAAGAATCAGCTATCAAGCGTATTTGATCAGTAAATTCTTGTCTTCCACTAACCCGAAACGATGAAACATCATCTCTTGGAACAACGATAACGGTATTGAGTTTTGTTTTCACTTCTTTTTTCGCACCAAAAACTTTTTTGACAATTTCAATAGTTACAGTACGATTATCATCTGTAATTTCCTCCTCCGTGCCCGCTTCAATCCGAGAAATAGTATCATCTTCTCCGACATATTCATTCCACCACCAGAGTTTCGGAAGAGCAAAAGAGTAAAAATACACCTCTCTTTCATATCGATTCCAGTCTTCAGGAAGTTGGTCTGTAGCGAACTGTTTTTCCTCTGGCAATGGTGTTTCTTGAGAGTTAGAAGACTCTTCGGAATATTCTGAAAATGACTCCACATCGGCATTTTTCAGGTGTTCAAAATGTTCCCCTTCTGGAGTATTTATTTCGTCAGCAGTATCTGAAGATGAAATACATAAATCTTTCCCCGCAAGAATATCAATAATTTTTTTTACAAAAATTGCCATTTCAGATCGAGTCAAAAATTTATTTGGCATAAAGTACTGATATTTCTCAAAGAGACAAAGAGATTCAGCTTCATCAATATATGAATAAAACCATGCTGTACTATCTACATCAAAAAAGTCAACTTCTTGATCTGGATTTGTTTTGACACCCGAAATAAGAAGAAGGAGTTTTATTGCCTCAGCACGAGTAATATTATTACTTGGTTTAAATGTGTTTCCAGGATAACCATTTATAATACTCATTTCATCAGCATAAACCACATATTTGTAATACCACTGAGAAGTATCAGTATCTGTAAATAATACCTCTGTTGGGTCATACTCTAAATTTTTGATAGCGTCACTTTGTCCAAATGCCTCAAAAGCAAATTTCAGAAATTCAACACGATTAATGGGTTTTTCAGGATAATACTGCGTTCGAGGAGTGCCATCTCCTTCAGTATCGCTGATAATTCCCATCGATGTAAGCTCATTAATGGCATCTTCACCAGAAATACCAGAAATATCTTCAAAAGAAGCTGATGCAGGAACAGAAAATGCTCCAAAAAAAACGGCTAAAAAGGAGAAAAGGAATCGATTAAATTTCATAGAAAAAAAAAGCTAAAAAAAGGATAAATTTTTTTAGAAAATCATGCAAAAAA
>JANTGK010000051.1 GCA_024762935.1 Candidatus Peregrinibacteria bacterium
AAGACTAAGAGAAAGTCATAGAAAAAGCCTATAGCCAAAAGCACTGAGCCATAAGCACAAATGAGAAACTTTCAAAAACTCACCGCACCCTTCCCCCACTTTGCGAAAGAGGGGGATCAAGGGGGCGTTCGGACAAAAACAACAAACAAAAACAAACCATCATTCTACAAATATACTCCATCTATGAAATCTATTCTCAATCCTCTCTTTTTATTTCCTCACCTCTTTTAATCTTTCTTCATTCGTCTTTCTTCTTTTTTTATCCTTCGTTAGTCTGTATCTATTCTAAAAAAATTATGAAAATACTCCTCACTGGTGGCGCTGGCTTTATTGGTTCTCACATCGCAGATACATACCTAAAAAATGGTCACGATGTCATTATTCTCGATAACCTCTCGACCGGTAATGAAAAAAACATTCCAAAAGGAGCTATTTTTTACAAAACCGACATTACAAATGCCGATGAGGTCGAGAAAATTTTTGCAGAACAGAAACCAGATATTGTAAATCACCACGCCGCACAAATTAATGTTCGCGAATCTGTTACCAGCCCTGCATACGATGCTCAAATAAATATTATTGGGGGGATTAATCTTCTGCAGTCTGCAAAAAATCATCAGAGTAAAAAGTTACTTTTTTCTTCTACTGGTGGTGCTATTTATGGAGAAACAGATATCATTCCAACACCAGAAACACATAAAGAAATTCCTCTCTCACCGTATGGAATATCAAAGCTTTCTTTTGAAAAATATATCCAGTTTTTTCATCGTACATTCGGACTTCCGTACACCATTTTACGGTATGCCAATGTATATGGCCCTCGACAAGACAGCAAAGGCGAAGCAGGAGTAGTGAGTATTTTTATTCAGCGAATTCTTCAAGAGAAATCACTGGTGATAAACGGAGATGGAAACCAAACTCGGGATTTTGTTTTTGTCGAAGATGTCGCAAAAGCAAACCTCCTCGCAACAGAATCAAACATGAAAGCAGCTACCTTTAATGTAGGTACTGGAAAAGAAACAAGCGTAAATCAACTTTTTGAAGCTATTTCTCAAGTCTTATCAGAAAAAACTATTAAAAAAAGTAATATTGATGCCATAGCAGGTGAAGTAAGCAGGAGCTGCCTCGATACTCAAAAAATCCAAAATGACCTGAACTGGAAACCATCAACAAATCTTTCTGAAGGCATTAAAAAAACAGTAGAATTTTTTCAGGAAAGAAAAAAATAACGTTTACCACCTTGTTGCAACTGGTGCATCCAAAAATTTCTCAAATAACTTCCTCCTCTCTGAACTCAAACAAAGAACTTGTGATGGATATTTTTGTGCATGTCTTTCTTCGATATATTCTTGTATCTGATCCTGTGAATAATAGTTTGATAATGATCTTCCAAAACCAAAAATACTCACATATTCATCAACAGTAAATATTCCACTCGTTAGCCGAGAAAAAGCTTCTTTTGTAAGATCAAAGAACTCCGCGTGTATCTTGTGTGCCACATGTCTCTCAACTTCAGGTACTCCACGAGACCAAAGCGATACATATGACCACTCTGCACTTTGCAAAAGCTCAGCCATTTCTCTCTGCACTTGGTCTGGAGTACGATCTCTTTGACCCATGCGACTCCGTAAAATTTTATATTGTCTTCGTACACCATCTCGTGCTCCAATCCGATCTAAAAATTCATCAAGAATAAGTCTTGATTGTTCACAAGCAGTATCAGCAGGAAGCAGAGCAACAACAGACCCCCCCCGATGACCTCTTATCTCCCGATAAGTATCTGATGCTTGTTTCGGCTTGCGAACGAGAAACCCTTTATGATGAGGATATGTGACCAGTTCTGTTCCCCCTGTTCCATTCTTATGGACACATGACTCTATTACAGAACCTCTCATAACAACACCACATCTATCCTGTTGTTCAAAAGGAGCAGGATCTAATAATTGTCCTTTTCTAAGCTGAATAAATTGAGGACCTTCTGTCATAAACATAAAAATTGGCTGATATTTTACAGAATAATACTTAAAAAGCAAGTTATACTATTTTAACATATACAATATTTTGTATAGTGTATTAGACCATGTTCTTTATATGACCATTTGGATATGAAAATCAATCAGCACATGTCCTCTCCAGTACTTTCAAGAAAACAAGGCTATAGCCTTGTAACGTTTGATATTGATTGGATAGCTGAAAAAATTCCAAACGATTCACCAGGGGAAGATAATCTTCAAAAAAGCATACAACAATCTTTTACAACAATAAATAAAGCAGATAGTATCCACGCACACCATAATTATAATGATATTATGATTATGACGAGGCAGATAACACAGAGAAAAGAAAGTAATGGTTTTATTGGAGTTGAAAATATTATCGGAAATATAAAAGCAGAAGTCACACTTCTCGAAGCAGACCTCCTCACAGAAGAAGAATCTATTCAACGTGCCTATAAAACAATACAAGAAAAAATTACACAACACATTGCTAAAAGCATCAGAAACTGTACATCAACACAACAATCACCGATTGTTATATTTGAATCAGAGACTCCAGAAAACCACATGCTGAACTAATCATACTGAGAATCCTTTATTTTTGTCATCATACAAGAAACATACTCCCGAACAAAACTAAAGAGAAATCTCTACACTAAACAGTGTTCCGTACAAAAACATACAAGTATTCAAAGAAGATAATTGACAAATTGTATAAAGAGGAATTATACAATAATATATCTTCCCCATTAGTATAAATAATCATAAACGAAATCACTCATGAACAAGCAGTTGATAAAAAAGTTGAAGATGAAAACAAAGATTTGCAAAGCTATAGGCAACTGTTGAAAAATTGGATTCAGCCCCAGATGAAACAATTTAAGCACTTTTGGAATACTACGTCAGAGAAGACAATTCGAAAGATAATCAGAAAGAATATCAAAAAAGAATAGAGGCTGAATTTAAAACATTCTCTACAGCAACACGAAGAGAGTTTCGGGTACTCGGAACAGAAATAGGAGTCTCCCCAAAAATTAGCCTCGAGACGTTTTTTTCATCGGTAAAAAAGAGATCTATATATCGCAGAGAGTACATAAAAAGAATCAAACTTCCACAAAAAAGAAAATGCTTGACAAATACACCAAAAAAGGGGTATAAGAACCAACGGTTAATTCAAACCAATGAGTAAATCTGATCTAGAAAACATCACCGGCAAACTCTCAGAATACGAAACATATCAATACCAACAAAATTGCCTGGAGAAACTTTTCAAAAAAGACCCAAGTCTTCCCTGGCATTACGGAAGCATCGAATACCGAGATGCCTGTCTTGACGCTATTTATCCCCCAGAGAAACAAGCTGAATTTGAAGAAAAATGGGGAAAGAATTGGCGTTCGGTAGAGGGACTTCTTGCCCCTCCACATCAAAAAGAGAGAGATGATAAGGAATATGAGAAGCAGGCAAAAAGTAAGGCATTTGGTATGTACTGGAGAACATTCTCTCAGATTGATGAGAATCCATATAACAAAGGGCAGACAGTAAAACTTCTTCAAGAACTCTATAAAGAAAAAGGAAGAGGAACAGGTGGAATAGATAAACGCATAGAAGGTGAGGAGTTTGATGTCTTTCTCAGAAGTGCCAGAAGAGACTATAGGGCGCTGGGAACGGATCTGGGAATTTTTCCAAAAATTGATGAGAGTACCTTTGCAGATATGCAAATACCAGAAGATGTACAAGATGAACAAGCGTATCGGAAAAATGTTTATCGGCTCGCTATTCGAATTATTTTTGAGGAAGGAGTATTAGATACTGCTCTCGCCTGGAAAATAGCACAATCTATGAATAAGACTGCCTACACAAGAAGGCTAAACCCAAAACATGAGGAAGTCATCAGAGATCTTATGGAAACACATATTCCACAATATCATCAAACAATCAATGCAAATCGAATGAATATCAATGCACAAATCAAACAGAATCTCATGACATAATAAGCCCATAAACATGATATGATTTTCATTCCCCCTTCCCTTACGTCTCTATATCTTTGTCACTTTGAAACTTTGCAGCTATTGGCTCATAGCTTTCTTCAATACTTCTCGTTCAAGCGATCCTTTTCAGAAACAATCGGTGATTCTATTCCCCAATCAATATCGAGGGTCGGGTCATTCCATGCAATCCCCCGTTCACTCTGTTTATCATATGGAGCCGTACATTTATAACTAAAAATTGCCGTATCTGATCGAGTAATAAATCCATGCGCAAAACCAGGCGGAATCCAAAATTGTTTTTTATTTTCAGCCGAAAGCACTACAGAAAAATGTTTCCCTCGGGTCGGTGAATCAGGGCGAATATCAACCGCTACATCAAGGACTTCTCCCACAATGACCCGAACGAGTTTTCCCTGTGCAAAAGGTTCTTGCTGGTAATGAAGTCCCCGCAAAACTCCCTTTGTCGATTGTGATTCGTTATCTTGCACAAACTCGGTAATACCATATTCTTCATATTTTTTTATCGCATAACTCTCCAAAAAATACCCCCTTTCATCTTCGTAAACATCAGGAGTAATCACTAACAGACCTTCTATTGGAGTTGTTTCATATTTCATATTTCATGGAGATGTGAATTTTTCACCAACGTTGAAGCCCGATATAAACTCTCAATCGTTCCCGCATCTGTCCAAAAACCTTCAACAGTTCTCGCCTCCATTTTTCCATCAGAAATATACATGTTATTTACATCGGTAATCTCCAATTCCCCTCTTTCTGAAGGGGATGTTTTTCGAATCTTATCAAAGACCGTAGTGTCATACATATAAAACCCACTCACGGCATATTGTGATTTTGGCGTTCTCGGTTTTTCTTCAATAGAAACAACTTTGTCACCATTGAGGTCAGCAACACCAAATCGCTCTGGATCAGAAACCTCTTTGACAAAAATACGTGCCCCAGAAGAAAAGTCACTCATATCAGGGTCATGCTCAAAAATATTATCCCCAAGGGCTACTGCTACTGACTCTTCATCAGCAAAATCTTCGGTCAGTGAAAGTGCCTCTGATATCCCTCCTGCTTTTTCTTGAACCGCATAACTCAGGCGAATACCGAGGCTATTCCCCGAACCAAGAAGCTCTAAAAAATGCCCTGCATGCCCTTTTCCAGAAACAATCATAATATCTTTTATGCCACCTCGCATAAGCATTTGCAGTGGATACATCACCATTGGCTGATGATACACCGGAAGCAGATGTTTATTGGTGACTTTTGTCATCGGTGCAAGTCGTGACCCAGTACCACCAGCGAGAATAATGCCTTTCATAGTTATTTTTGAGAGATATATTTTTGCAATGCTTCTTTCCAATCAGGCAACAGTTCTGTTTTTGTATTTTGGAGTACAGAAAACCGAGGTCTTTTTGCCGGTTTTGGAAACGCTTCCGAAGAGCAAGGTTCTACTATACCAGTATATCCGATATTTTGTGCAATTTCGGTGGCAAACTCATACCACGTACAGATTCCAGAGTTGGTCAAATGATATACCCCTGATGCACACTCAACATTCTGCACCAGTGCTTTTGCGAGATCTCGTGTATACGTTGGACTTCCCGTTTGGTCATTTACTATGCGAAGTTTTTGGTACTGCCCCATAAGAGCAATCATTGTTTGTACAAAGTTTTTCCCATGCCTTCCAAATAGCCATGAAGTCCTCACGATTTGATAATCGCTCAGCCCTTTTGTAATACAATCTTCTGCTGCTGATTTTGTCTCTCCATAATAATTAATCGGATTTTTTTTATTGTTTTCTCGATAACTCTTTTGTTTGCCATCAAAGACATAATCAGTACTGAGCTGAACAAGGCGGCACTGACTCCCCTGACAATACTCCACCAGGTTCTGTACCCCTGCAACATTCACGCGAAAACATTCCTCCCGATTTGTTTCCGCATCATCAACCGCCGTGTACGCAGCACAATTTATAATACTATCTGGTTTTTCTTGAGAGAGAAAATCCATATTTTCCTTTTGAGTAATATCAAAAATGCCCCTTACTGGAGCAACAACATCGTGCCCAGCATCTCTCAATTGAGAAACAACATCACACCCCAACATACCATGGCCCCCAGTAACAACAATTTTCATGCCTTTTTTTCTGTAATATGCTCAATAAGTTTTTCTTGAAGTGGTCTCCACCACGCTTCATTATTTTCATACCAAGTAATCGTCTTTTGTATTCCTTCGGAAAGAGTGATGTGTGGCTCCCAACCAAGGTCATCTTTGGCCTTTGCACTATCCATCGCATATCGAAAATCATGCCCTTTTCGGTCAGCAACATACTCGATCATCTCATCACCCAAATCAAAAGCAGCAAGAATCATTTCTGCAATCTGCTTATTCGTTGCTTCTGCGTTTCCCCCAAAGCAATAGGTCTCCCCAATGACTCCACTCCGTAATGCTGCATCAACGCCTGCAACGTGATCTTCTACAAAAATCCAATCACGAATATTTTCACCCGTACCATAGAGTGGTATTTTTTTTCCATCCAAGAGCCGAGTAATCAAAAGCGGAATTAACTTTTCTGGAAAATGATATGGCCCATAATTATTCGTGCAGTTTGAAAGGGTCACCGGAAGATCATACGTATGAAAATATGCTCGAACGATGTGATCTGAACTCGCTTTTGATGCCGAATATGGTGAACGAGGGTCATAGGGAGTTGTTTCAGAAAATTTCCCTGTTTCCCCAAGCGATCCAAAAACTTCATCCGTCGAAATATGATGAAAACGCTTTCCACCACATTTGCGAGCAGCTTCTAACAGACGATATGTTCCGATAATATTTGTTTCCATAAAAGCTCCAGGACTCAAAATACTCCGATCAACATGACTCTCTGCTGCAAAATGAATAATAGCGTCACATTGCTCAGTCAGAGAATCTACGAGCTGTTGATTGCAAATATCTCCATGAACAAATGTATATCTCGGATTATTCTCCACAGATGAAAGATTCATTTTATTCCCCGCATACGTGAGTTTATCAAGATTGATAATCTCATCATTCGGGTACTTTTTCAGAACATGGAGTATGTAGTTTGACCCAATAAATCCACAGCCGCCCGTTACCAGTATTTTCATGAACTCCAGAATAAAGAATTGCCAAGAAAGTGAGAAGGAAATATTTCTAGAGCATATTGACACACACCGAACAAGATATAAAGCAGACTCTTAAAACCGTGCCTCTCGCCCATAAATGGAAAAGATATCATTAGGATTATTTTTAATATCAGTCATCCGACGTGAAAAAACAGCGACATCAAAACCGAGCAGTGAAGCATGCTCCTCTAGCAGTAACCGAGAAATGGCAGACCCCATGCCTGATTCGACCAATCTCATATATGACCATTCAAGAGACTGTAATAGAGATAATTTTTTTTGATATATTTCTCCTGGGGACATCTCATCTTTTGCCTTCTTTGAAGTGAGATATGCAAAATTTTTTTGCACACCCTCTCGTGCACGTATCCGAGCAAATCGTTCCTTGAGAATTTTTAAGGTCTGCTCAGGGTGTTCATTTGCCGGCATAAGGTGAATAGTCGTATCATTTTGACGACTGGTAATAAGATTATAATCTGGTAAATCCTGTTGCATACGAGGAAGAAAAATACCAGCATGACACGCATGAGTAATGAGTTGATTTCTGATAAAATCTCCACAACCGTGAACAGTTGATTCCATCACAGAGCCAGATGTAACAAGAGCGACGGTGTCTTGAGAGGTTTCGGGTACGATATATTTCTCATTTTTTGGTAAATGCACCTGTTCAAATTTCATGTATAGGAAAAGGTAAGATATTTTACATATATTAATATAAAAAGCAAGTACACGTACTCCACTAAGAAATAAAACCTTTCGAAAGACCTTTGAGAAATATGAACAAATGATAAAAGATGACCTTAAGACAGGAGATATAGAAGGTATTGAGATATAGTAATATGAACTCCACGTATTTGTCTTCTCTCTTTTTCACTTATCTTAACCATCAATAAGCCATCTATCTATCTTGCGAAACTTTAGCGAAGAAGGAAGGCTATCTGATTGACAATTATCAATTCTTAATTCTTAATTTTCCATTCTCTCCTCCCTCTTCTTTCGTCTTTAATCATTAATCTTTCTTCGTTCTTCTGCCGACAGGCACTCGTTCTTCGTTTTTCATCCACCAAACCGTCTTCC
>JANTGK010000052.1 GCA_024762935.1 Candidatus Peregrinibacteria bacterium
TTACAAATTACAAATTACAAATTACAAATTACAAATTACAAATTACAAATTACAAATTACAAATTACAAATTACAAATTACAAATTACAAATTACTCTATTATCAAAATGAGTGAAAAATATCAAAGAAATGAAATGCAGAAAAATCAAACATATGAAGCTTATCTAAAATCTATATTCTCTCGTTAGCATTCTATTTTCTTCTCTTCTCCCGTATTCGCTCTATAATTTCTTTTGCCGTATCACTCACAGCAAGGCCACCACGAGAAGTTTCTCGTATATTCTCTCCCATGCTTTTGGCAACGTTGTTCATGGCGAGAACGACTTCATCAAAAGGGACAACACTTTTGATTCCGGCGAGACTCATATCACTAGCAGTCATAGCATGAGAAATACCAAGAGCATTTCTTTTGACACAGGGGACTTCTACAAGACCTCCAATAGGATCGCAAGCGAGTCCGAGCATATTCTTGAGAGCGAGTGCCGCTGCATTAATACATTGTTCTGGACTCATTCCTCTCATAGATGAGAGAGCCGCCGCAGCCATGGCACTACTGGCACCAACTTCTGCCTGACACCCTGCCTCTGCAGCAGAAAAAGTGGCATTATGAGCAATGATGATTCCAATAGCTCCAGCAGTAAAGAGTGCTTCCACTGATTTGTCTTCTGAGAGGTGCAGACACTCTTCTGTTGCAATAATTCCCCCTGGTAAAATCCCTGATGAGCCAGCGGTAGGAGCAGCAACAATACGGCCCATTCGAGCATTTTTTTCCATGACAGCAAGAGAGTACTCACATGCTCTCCTCATTATTTCAGAAAGGAATATATTCTCATTTTTTATTTCTTTCATTTTTTCACTTTCCCCTCCAATCATCTTGCTTTTTGATTTTTTCTCATTAGATAGTTCGGAGCTGATAGCATCTTTCATGATAGAAAGCCGGTATCGCATGTTTTCAAAAATCCTATCACGATTATTCCTTGTAAGCTCTTCTTCTGCCTTGAGCATAATGTCACAGATATTCATCGCTTTTGAATCTTGAATGAGATTCAGAAGTTTTTTTGCTGAGTAGAATTGAAAAGAAGACATTATTGTGGGTAATGGCTAAAATGATTAATATATCTGGCCCATTCTACACCGTTAAGAGTGCTAATCTCTTGAACAGTTTTTGGATAGAAGTATTCTTTAATTTCAATATCTGCAAGTGTTCGGTTTTTATAAATAGTTGTTTCTGTATTTACAATGGTGATATTTTTTTGAGCGATATGTTGTAAGAGGGTATTGAGTGAAAAGTTTGTATTATCAAAACACACAAGAAGTGAAGAATAGTTTCCCGTAAGGTAAACTGGTATTTTATCGATTTCAGTAATAATAGCTTTCCCTCCACCTACTGAGCATCCGGTAATGACCTGTGTTCGGTCATCTGCCTGAAGGGTAAATCGAACGGTATTTGGGTGTTGATCATCTCCAAGGTTATTTGCTTGAAAGGAGTATTCCATTCCCTCTTCTTTTGCTCTTTCGTCTGAAGTGCATATATTTTTATTGGAAGGGAGCATTCCTAAGAGCCCTCCGACAATGGCGAGGTCAGTACAATGACCCTCTTTTACATCACCAAAAGAACCATGCAGTTCGATATGTACTATTTTTGGTGTTTTCCCGAAAATATATCGGGCCATAATGCCAAGTTTACAGGCACCAGCAGTATGAGAACTACTCGGTCCAACCATGATAGGTCCGATGATGTCAAACACACTCCAAGTATCAGACATATGGTATATAAGAATAAGGTTATGTTTTATAGAGAACTTTTACTGCTTCTGCAAGTGTTTGTACTCGACGAAGTTGTAGTGTTGTCTTTGGGGCTTTTTGTGAAGAGGGGATAATGGCTGTAGTAAAACCAAGTTTTTCTCCTTCTTTCAGCCGTTTTTCAAGTTTTGAAACAGCTCGTATCTCCCCAGAAAGGCCAATTTCTCCAATGGAGAGCATCTTTTCCGGAATAGGAAATTTTTTTCGAGAGCTGGCTATGGAAAGGCAGAGAGAGAGATCCGCTGCAGTTTCATCAATTCGAAATCCACCGACGACATTAGTGAAGACATCAAGCGATGAAAGCTTAATGCCAGCATGTTTTTCGAGTACAGCTAAAAGAAGAGAGAGTCGTTGAAGAGATATTCCGCTTGAAGACCGTTTTGGAAATCCAAAGGGAGTGGGTGCGGTGAGTGCTTGTATCTCGACAAGACAGGGGCGTTCTCCTTCTACTGCTGGAAAAATAGCACTCCCAATGGCTCCTGGGAGTCGACCAGAGAGAAAAGCTGCAGAAGGATTTTTTACTTCTCTGAGCCCTTTTTCTGTCATTTCAAAAATACCGACTTCAGAAGTAGATCCAAACCGATTTTTATTGGCACGAAGAATCCTGAGTTCATGTTGATCATCACCCTCAAACTGAACAACAACATCAACAAGATGTGCAAGGACTTGTGGCCCCGCCATTTCACCACCTTTATTTACCTGTCCAATCAGGAGAACAGGGATGTGTTTTGCTTTTGCAAGGTGCATGAGTTGTTCTGTGACAGCACGAATTTGGGGAAGAGACCCTGGTCCACTCATCACATCACCTGATGAAAAAGTTTGTACTGAATCGACGACAATTAGTGCCGGAGCATGAGAGTTGGCTGTGTGAATAACATCTTCTATTTGAAAAGCAGATGTAATCTTCAGATTTTTTGGGCAATCACTAATTCGTTCTGCTCGAGAAATTACCTGATAGGCTGATTCTTCGCCAGAAAAAATAAGAACATCAGCGTCAGTTGTATGAGCAATATTTATTGCCATCTGAAGGGCAAGGGTCGATTTTCCGATACCCGGATTTCCAATAAAGAGTGTGAGAGAGTCAGGATAAATGCCACCTCCAAAAACACGATTGGATTCATGAAAGCCCGTTGATATCCTTTCTCGAGGAGTTGATTCTTCTTTTTGTGAAAAATCAAGAATACTTCCAGATGATGATCCTCTCTGAATATTTTTTGGTTCTGGTTTTGCTTCGGTAATGCTATTCCAAGCCTTACATGTTGGGCATTGCCCCGACCATTTCGGAAATTTTCCGTCACAGTTTCCGCAAATATATACTGATTTTTCCTTTGCCATACAACACAAATGTTGCGTTTATTTTTCCACATTCACGTCAAAAAGTCTTTCCTTAATTTTTCTGTATGTTGACTAAACTGTAATATTATTATAAAATATATAAAAATATATATACACAAAACCCTTATATGATAGAAACCTTTCTGAAAGCAGGCCAGTATCCTCTGGAATTTTTCTTTTGTATTGTTTTGGCTTTTATTCCAACAGTGGCATGGTTTTTGATATTTGGGGGAAAACATGTAAAGAGATGGCCCTACGTGTTTTTAACTCTCATAGCGGGAATGGCTGCAGGAGCTCTCATTTTATCGTATCAATTTTTCTGGGGGAGCCAACTGGATTTTGTCTTCTTTTCTGTTATACCACAAAATTTTCAGGAAGGTTTTCAAACACAGATTCACAGCACTCTTTTAGCATCACTTCTCATTTTTTTCTCTATCGGTTTTTTAGAAGAATATGCAAAACATTGGCTTGTAAAAGCTACGGATCATAATATTTTTGAGTCTATTGATGATGTTATTGAGTTCTCAATTATAGGAGCACTTGGTTTTGCCTTTTTAGAGAATATTGGATATTTCTTTTTATTGGTGGTTAACGGTGAGACAGGAAATATGATTGAACTCTTTATTATTCGGTCGATATTTGTTGTATTTATTCATGTTCTCTGCTCTGGGATATATGGTTATTTTTATGGTCTCGGATATTTTGCAAAGCCTGTTCTTCAGGAGCGTGAGAAAAAAGGTCACGTCTCGAGAATTCCAATGTGGATGCATAGAATGGTTCATTTTAAGAAGATTAAATTTTTTAAAGATAAAATGGCTACACTTGGACTTTTTATTGCTATGAGTATTCATGGAATCTATGATTTTCTTTTGGAAGTGGGTAGTTTAGGGGGTCTTTCAAAAATTCTTGGAGGGACGGATAATTTTTATGGTGCCAATATACAACTTCATGTCATTGTTCTTCCTCTGGTGCTCTTTTTTGGTTTTTCATATCTTTCGCATCTTTTGAGAAAGAAAGAAGATCAACAAAAGTGGGGTCATTTAGAAGTATATGAGGTTTTTCGCCCACGAGAAAAAATATTACATGAACGGGTTCTGAAATAGGAATAAACAATAATTATTAAATAATGTTAAAGAGATAAGAAAAGAGGAGAAAGGATATTCCTTCTTCTACTTCTCTTGAGTAATGGTATCTTCCTGTATTTGTACACGAACTCTTTCTCCTGATTGAGCTCCTGGAGCCTTTAAGCGGATGTAGTTTTTGGAGTATCCTGTTTCATAATCTTCTACAAGTACCTCCTGTATCCTTCCTATTTGAGAGGTGATAAATTTTTTTCTTAATATATCTCCTTTCCTTCGAAGGTATTGTGCGCGTTCTTTTTTTATTGCTGCATGAATATGGTCAGGAAAATTTGCAGCACCTGTTCCTTCTCTTGGAGAGAAGGGGAAAACATGAATTTTTGAAAGACCTATTTTTTCAGTCATTTGTACTGTTTCGAGAAAATCTTGTTCCCTTTCGCCAGGGAATCCAACTATGATATCTGATGTGAGGGCTACTTCCGGACGTACCTTTTTTGCCTCTTGTGCGATGAAGAACACTTCTTCGATTGAATGACCTCGATTCATTTTTTTTAATATTTCTGGTGATCCCGATTGAATGGAAAGGTGAAGATGATCACAGATACGTGGATTTTGGAAAATTTGAAAAAAACGTTTCTGAAGAAATTGTGGACCGAGACTGCTCATGCGAATGCGAGGAATCGTGGTTTTTTCAAGTATGGTATGAAGCAGCTCAGGAAGTTGTGATTTTTCAGGATATTTTTCACTATTTTCACATCCCCAACTGGCTAGTTGGATTCCAGTGAGAACAATTTCCTGAATTCCATTTTCTTCTGCTCGCTTAATCTGACGTAATATTCCCTGTATTGGAAAATCTTCTGTTTTCCCTCGAGCTATCCGTGTAATACAGAATGTACACTTGTTATCGCAACCTGTTTGGATGGCTACGGGAAGACGTGTCCGATCATGAAGGGGGAATTCGAGTTGATCAGGTGAAATGTGAAAATATTCCAAAATATTTTTTTCATTTTGAAAAACAAGTGCTCCAGGAAATTTGTTTTTCCATTTTGTTGGATCTACTTTAGGTCCACACCCAAAAATAGCGACCTGTTTTTTTAGTCGTTGAGCATGAGATGTCTCTTGTCGACTTTGTCGATCTGCTCGACCGGTTACCGTACAGGAGTTAATAAATATGATATCTGCATCATTTTCATCCTCAGCTACATGATGACCACCAGATTGTAATGCGGCTTGAATTCGAGCAGAATCAAGCCAATTCATTTTACAGCCGAGAGTACGGAAATGGAATTTCATTTTTTTGAAATCTAAGATTGAAAAAAGAATAAGGAAGAACAAACAACGAATAAAGGTGCTGAAGAGAGGGTGTTAAAAATGTTGTAAGACAAGGAAATGAAGTAAAAAATCCGGAGGTGTACAAGGATATGTATATTGAGGAATTTTTTGCTGAAATTGACGATGAATTATACATTTGTAAAACCTGTTCTAGTGTTTAAAGGCGCGCATACCAGTAAGAACCATGCTGACCCCAAGAGTTTTTGCTGCAGCAAAAACTTCATCATCCCTCTTGCTTCCCCCTGGCTGGATGATTGAGGAAACTCCTGCATGTGCAAGCTGTTCTACTCCATCAGGGAAAGGAAAAAAAGCGTCACTCGCAGCAACACTTCCTTTTGCCTGCTGACCAGCTTGTTCAATGGCTATTTTTGATGAACCAACTCGAGATGTTTGCCCACCACCGATTCCAATGGTCTTTCCATTTTTCACGAGAACAATGGCATTACTTTTTACATGTTTACATACTTTCCATGCAAATAAGAGATCACGCATTATATTTTTATCTGGAATTCCGACTACGGTTTGAAAATCGCTTTCACTCAGTATTGCTTCATTTTTTGACTGTCGTAAAAATCCTCCCATGACAGAACGGATTTCTTGAAGATTCGTATTTTGCTTTATGGTGCCAGTTTCCAAGAGACGAAGATTTTTCTTTGCAGAATATACTTGTTTTGCTTCTTCTGGGAATTGAGGGGCAATAATGACCTCAAAAAATGTTTCCCCCATTTTTTCTGCAAGTTTTTTGGATGGGGGTTGATTGAGAGCAACAATGCCTCCAAAAGCTGAAAGAGGATCGCATGCAAGTGCTTTTGTAAACGCGTCTTCGATATTCTCTCCTATAGCGGTTCCACAGGGTGTGGCATGTTTGATGATGACGGCAGCAGGTTCGTCAAATTCTAATACAAGGTCAAGGGCTGCATCAGCATCAAGAATGTTGCAATATCCAAGTTGTTTGCCTTGTAGTTGCTTAGCAGTGGCGATGGAAGGGAATATATCTTGGCTTCCTTTTAAGAATTCAGCTGCTTGATGAGGATTTTCTCCATATTTGAGATCCATTATTTTTGTTGTGAAGTTTGCAGAAAAATCAGGATTAAAATACTCAGCAATCGCAGCATCATATTGGGCAGTACGAGCAAATACCTTTCCCGCTAATTTTCGCCTTGTTTCTATTGTCGTAGACCCAGATTCTTCAATTTCTTGAGTAACATTTTCAAGGTCAGATGGATCGCAAACAACAGTTACGGCTGCAAAGTTTTTTGCAGCACTTCGTAGCATACTAGGACCTCCAATATCAATATTTTCAATAATGACATCATCTGGTGCTCCCTTCGCAAGGGTTTGTTCAAATGGATAAAGGTTCACCACAACAAGGTCAATAGCACCAATTTTATGATCGAGTATTGTTTTTTCATGCACATCGTCTCCACGGACATAGAGAATTCCTCCATGAATCGCAGGGTGAAGAGTTTTTACTCGTCCATCAAGCATTTCTGGGAAATTTGTAATTTCAGAAACATCTTTTACCGGGAGATTGTTTTCTCGTAAGAGTTTTGCTGTACCTCCTGTTGATATAAGTTCGATTTCTTTTGAATGAAGAAATGTGGCTAATTCAACAATCCCAGTTTTATCGGAGACTGAAAGAAGGGCTCGAGAAATTTTCATATCATAGGAATTATTTAGTAGGAGTATGCCAGAAATTTTATATGAAAAAAAGCGGTACTACAGGTACCGCTTTCTTTAATTTTTTAAGAGAGAATTATTCATTCTTCTCGTTGTTTCCTTCTTCTTTCTTACTGCTGAGCTGTGCACGAATAGCTTCAGCCTCGCTATCTTCTTGTGCCTTAACCTCACCAGCTGTTAATTCCATTTCGAGTTCTGCCCATTCCTGTGCATGTTTACTTTCGAGAGAATCAAGCTGAGCTTTGTGTTGAATATCAAGCTCAGAGAATTTCTGCTTTTCTTCTTCAAGAATTCGAATCAGTTCATCAATCTGTTGCTGAGTCAGTCGTGGAATTGCTTCAATAATTCGTTTTTTCTCATCTTTCATAAGAGAAACTGACCCTGCGAGAAGTTTAAGAAAATGATTTTCATCAATCTTGAGATTATGTTTTGGAAGGACAATAGGAGTTTTAAAATCTGTGGTAATTCCAAAGTGTCCAATAGGTTTTATAGGAGCTTGTTGTTGAGGAGGAGCGTATCCCTGCGGAGGTGGATACCCATATCCTGGAGGGGGTGCATATCCTTGCGGAGGTGGAGGTGGCATTCCTCCTTGCTGTCCTCCCTGCGGAGGTGGA
>JANTGK010000053.1 GCA_024762935.1 Candidatus Peregrinibacteria bacterium
CCCCTTAATCCCCCTCTTGGCATAAGAGGGGGAAGAAAAGGATGCTTCGCAATGGTTTAAAAAATCCCCCTTAGTCCCCCTTTAAAAAAGGGGGAGACAGATGCAATGGAGTACTTTTTTACAAAAGAGGGGGGACAGATGCAGTGGACTCTTTATACGAAGAAGGGAGACAAGTGCAGTGAGTACTTTTCTTTTGCAAAAGAGGGAGACAGATGCGGTGGAGTACTTTTTTACAAAAAAGGGAGACAGATGCAGTGAGTACTTTGAAAAATGCGGTGAATATATCTCGCCTGTTCATATGTTCAGGGCTATTTTGAAGAACCTGATACTTCTGTACTTCAGGGTTCAACCCCGAAGTATCTTTTCGGTGTCTAGGGTCAACCCTACAGCATCATCCTCTAGCAACTTACAACGTTCCTCCTAAAACAAACATTGACAATAGGTCAGTATTACATAAAAATATTATCTTTTTTCACTACATATGACTGAATTTACTGATAATACTCTTACACTCGATGAACTGGAAGAATTATTAACAGGATCAAAACAAGAAATAGGCGCTCTCCTTGGGAGTGTTCAAAATTATTCAAGATTACTAGAGGTAGAAGAAGAAATTCGAGAAATACTCATTACAGTAGTGGGTAGCTTTGATATAAATGTTGAAGCACCACAGGAGTTTCAAAAACGAGGTGAAACAATAGAAGAGGTTATCAGCTCAATGAGTGCAGAGCTTATATTTCAAGATCAATTTGGTTGATAGAATTAGATTCTCATAGAAAAATCAACCGGTTTCGCAGCATTGGTCAAAAATCCAGCAGAGAGAGCACTGACTCCTGTATTTGCATATTGTTTGATGTTCTCCAGGGTAATTCCCCCACTCGCCTCAATATATATTCCCTCTGGTATTTTTACAGATTGAAGCAGGAGGGTGATACCTTCTGCTGAAAAGTTATCAAGCATAATAACACCTGGTCTTTTGTTCGGGAGATTTTTTAAAAGTTCATAAAACTCCTCTTCTGTTTCAATCTCAATTTCCCAGAATGAATCTTGAGTATTACGTGTTGAATGCTCAATAAGAGAAACAGCATCATTTATACCATTATCTAATAATGCGAGATGGTTTTCTTTTACGAGTATGGCATCAAAAAGACCAAGACGATGTGTACCACCGCCAGCAATAACAACTCCTTTTTTATCAATAGGACCCCAGAGAGTTTTTCGAGTTGGGCAAAGGATGACTGTTTTAGGAATACATTCAATCGCTTTTTTAGAAAGAGTAGCAATTCCTGAAAGCCGAGAAAGAACGTTTAAGACTACTCGTTCTACCTGTAGGAGTTTTTTTTCTTTTCCGGTAATACTCATGAGGGTGTCCCCTTTTGTAAGCGCTTGGCCATCGGCATACTGAAATGTATATTCAATTCCCTCTTTTTCCAAGAGGTAAGATATTTCTTCAGCCCCTGCTAATATTCCAGATGATTTTGCGGTAATGACTGCCTTTGCTTCTCTGTTTTTATTTGGCAAAAGGGTGTTTGCAGTGATGTCTTGACCATCCCAGCTGAGTTGTTGTTCCCAAAACTCCGTTACACAGGACTGGTACCATGGATTTGTAATAACAAGTTTTTGAGAGCGATCGAGAGGATGATTTGTCATTGTGATTTATCGGAAGAAGTCGTAGTCTATCAGAAAATATACTTGGAAAAAATATGTCATTTAAATTTCATCTACAGGGAAAAACACTCGTTCTTATTGATTGGGCAAATGTCTTTAATTGGCTTCGCGGAAAAAAATGGGAGATTGACCCTCAGCGCCTCTATGATGCACTACGACAGTATAAAAACATTGATCGAATTTGTCTTTTTGCTGGGGAAGATGATCATGAAAAGTCCGTTGCTTTTTTGGATCGATGTCGAGAAATTGGATTTGAGGTCCACACGAAAAAAGTAAAGTATGTTCGGGCACAGATTCAGCGATCGGCTTTTTGGGAAAAACTAAAAGAAGTGCTTCCAGAAAAGAAGCTTGCCGAACTTTCTGAAGAACTGGTTATGACGAGAAAATGTGATTTTGATGTAGAGATAGCAAAAGAACTTCTCCTCAATTTGGATAAATACCATTCTTACATTCTCTTCTCTGGTGATGGTGATTATGCTCCAATTATTGAAGAGGTTATGAAGCGGGAAAAACGTGTTTTTATTGTCTCTCCTCCGAAGGCTCTTGGTCGTGAATTACGAGAAATGATGGATCACAAAGTACACCCTCTGTTGGTTGATATTTTTTCTTTAAAAGACATTATTCAGTATCGAACGGGTTCCCGTCCACGTGGAAAATCCAAAAGGAAGCAAAAAAAGGTTGGAGTGGTAAAAAAACTCTTTGGAGGAATATTTGGTTTTGCAAAAAAATAAGAAGCCTTGATTTTGAGGAATAATCTGTGAAAAATAACACGGATATTCTGTTGTCTATGAAATTTCACCTCGCTGTCTTTGGCTGTCAAATGAACTCGAATGATGCTGATCGCATTCGAACTGTTCTTCATGGTATTGAAGGAAAGGAGGTACAGACTCCAGAAGAAGCCGACTTTGTTATTTATGTAACATGCTCGATTCGTCAGCATGCTGAGGATAGGATTTTTGGACTTATTTCAAACCTGAGGAAACAGAAGAAGAAAGAAGAAAGATTGATGAATACTGAAGAAGAACTTGCTCACAGAAGAAGGCCTGTTATTGCCGTTACGGGGTGTATGGTGGAAAAAACAAGTTCTCAGACCTCAGACAAAAAAGATAAACTCCTTGTTCGTTCTGATAAAATCGACCTGGTGTTTCGGATAGAAGATGCCCCTTCCCTTGCGAATATTCTTCGTGAGTACTTCCCTATTTCTGATGAATACTCAGGTGAGTTTCCGGGAATTTTTGAGACTCTTCCAACCCAGACTCAAAACTACTCTGCGTTTGTCCCTCTTTCTACTGGTTGTGACCATCACTGCACATATTGCATTGTTCCTCATACTCGAGGAAAGGAGGTTTGCCGATCAAAAGATGAGATTATAAATGAGTGTAAAGAGATGATTTCCCGCGGGGCAAAAGAAATCACGCTGCTTGGTCAAAACGTGAACAGGTATTATTTTGGGAAAAGAAGGATTAATCCATATCGGACTGATTTTGCTGAACTTCTTGATGAAATTGCAAAATTGGATGGCCTTGTGTGGCTTCGGTTCCTTTCACCACACCCTCAACACTTAGGTGAGGATGTTCTTGATGTGATGGCCGAAAACCAAAATATTTGTAGTCACCTTCATCTCCCTGTTCAGTCCGGTGATAATGAGATGTTACAAAAGATGGCGAGAGGATATACGGTAGAAAAATTTAAGGAAACGGTCTCGTTGGCTCGAAAAAAAAATCCTGGAATTTCCGTTACAACAGATGTGATTGTTGGATTTTGCTCTGAAACAGAAGAGCAGTTTCAAAATACAAAAAGACTTTGCAAAGAAGAGAATTTTGATATGGTCTATATTTCGAAATTCTCTGTTCGACCACATACTCCAGCTGCTCAATGGGAAGATGACGTACCACTTGTAGAAAAGAAAAGGAGGTATCATGAAATCAATGAAGTTCTCAAAAAATCCTCAAAAACGAATAATATGGGTGATATTGGAAAAGTGATGAAGGTTCTCGTAGACCGAGTAAATGACAAAAATATCGCACAAGGCCATACGAGTGAAAACAAAATCGTGGAGTTTCAAGTAGGAAATAAGGGGAGACGGTTTATTGGAGAATTTGTAGATGTAAAGATTACGGGTGCAAAGATGTTTTATTTGGAGGGAAAGATTGAGAATTGAACACTCCTCAATTATCAAAATATGAAAAAGTAATTACTGCATGTAAAGAGAATCGAAACAGAAAGCCTATCTTCCTTCTGTTCTGCATCTGATTAGGGCTTCTTATGGTACATGAAATACTTGAGGTTGATCAAGTTCACTCCAACCATTGTTTTCTTGAAGGGTTTTTCCTGCAAGTGCAAGACAGGCAAGTTTTACATCTTCAATTTTCGCTCCAGCCTGGTAGAGAGTAAAAAACGTATTATAAATCGCCAGTATTTTTGGATCTGTATGAGTTATTTCTTTTCCATCGACCCACATTTGTTGTGCTCGTCGAGTGAGTGCTAATACAATGGCTTCCGTATGATCATGTGTGAGTCCTGTAAAATATGCACTTATTACTGGTTGTAAGGGCTTCACCACTTCTTGAATTGGAATGGGTGTATTCTCTAGAGATTCCATAAATGTTTCACGTGTATATCCATTTGCTCTTAATTTTTGAGCGATATGATTAATGGTGGTATTCAGTTTTGAATTGGGCACTTGTTCTCCCGCTTGATCTATATAACGACAGACTAACTCCGGTTCTTGCTTGAGTTGCTGCAATTCATCATCGGTACAAAGTTGTTCTAGGCGCATTACAACCAAAAAATATAATAGCATTATACATTACTGTTTATATATATCAATTTCTTTTTTCCTCTTCTCTCTCTTCTGAAAGCGATAGAAGGAAAAGTATCTCTGAATATTCTCATATTTTTTTGGGAGCTCTTTTTTCTTGCATTTTTTCCCTCTTCACGCAATACTACTGATGAAGACGGTATATACGTAAGAAGTGAGTTTTCATAACTCGCTTATTTCTCTTTTTAAACATCTTATGGATAAAGGTAAGTTTATTGCTGCACTCACACAGATTGCATCTGAAAAAAATCTTGATGAAGACATTGTCCTTGATGCCGTTAAACAAGCAATTGCTGCAGCATATCGGAAAGATTATGGAAATAAAGATCAAGAAATAGATGTCGTTCTTCGTGATGATGCACAGTTTGCCAGTATTCTTCAGATTAAAGAAGTAGTAGAAAAGGTCGATGATGAAAATTTTGAAATCTCTTTTGCTGATGCAAAGAAAATTAAAAAGGATGTAGAAATCGGTGATGAAATTAAAATAGATGTTACTCCTATTGAGTATGGTCGAATTGCTGCTCAATCTGCAAAACAGGTAATTTTACAACGTCTTCAGGAGGCTGAACGAAGTGCCCTCTTTCAGCGGTTTCATGATCGCCAAGATACTTTGTTGACGGCAACAGTTAGTAGAACAGAGGGAAACTATGTTTTTTTGGAAATTGAAAAAACTACCGTTCTCTTACAGCCTCGAGACCAGATTAAAACAGAGAAGTGCTTCCCTGGTCGACGGATGCGTGTGTACTTAGAGAAGGTACAACAAACAAGCCGTGGGCCACAGCTTAAGGTTTCTCGAACCCATTACCGACTTATTGAGCTTCTCTTGGCACAAGAAATTCCTGAAATTGAGCATGGTGAGGTGGAGATCAAGGCTACTGCTCGAGACGCTGGAATGCGATCTAAAGTAGCAGTGACCTCCTCTGATCCAAAAATTGATCCTGTTGGTTCTTGTATTGGACAACGAGGTACACGAATTACCCCTGTAATGGATGAACTTTCGGGAGAACGAGTTGATGTTATTGAATGGAGTGAAGATCCAACGATGCTTATTGCACGATCACTTCAGCCAGCAAAAATTAGTAATGTGATTATTGTTGTTCCTGAGGAAAGTATTGATCCAGCAACAGGAAGACGTGTGAAAAAACGAGCTGCTGTTTTTGTAGAAGAGGTAGAACGGGCTATGGCAGTGGGGAAACGAGGACAAAATATTCGACTTGCCAGTGAACTGACAGGTTTTGAACTGGATATGTACAACGTTGAAGAATATGAGCCATTTCTTGCGAAGTTACAGGAGCTTGGTGATGCAGCAGAAACATCATCTCCAGCAGAACAAGAACAGGAAAAATAAAAATTTGAATATCATATAAAAAAACCGAAAACTTTTGTTTTCGGTTTTTTTTAGGGAAATATTTTCTCTCTTATTTTCTCAATCTTCGTGCTTGTGCTCGTAGAATTCTTTTTCTAATTTTTCTGTAGCTGATACATTTTACTACTGCCCAGATAAAAAATACAAAGAGAAGGAGAATAAACCATATTCTTGCGCTTAAAACTGGTACAGTACCAATTCGCATCCAGGTGAGAAAGAGAATTCCAAGGGGAAACCCAAGGAGACCAACACGACTTCGGGCGATTATTTTTTTGAGTGCTTTATTACTTGTCTTCTTTCGAATAGTCGGACTAAGAAGGAAAAGAAGAAAAAGCAATCCGACAAAACCAAATATAATATATAGTTTTACCATATTTGCAGGTGGTCCTGGATTAAACGAGATAATATCATTCCACATAGCATATAAAAAATACGGATGCTATGGTGTCAGAATTTTTAGAGTCCTTCAATCTTTTTTCTTTTTCTGTAATTTATGAGGACTCATGTACAATGGTGAAGACTGTTTTACATAGATGTTTCTTTCTGTGGATCTTGGCGGAAGCACTATTGATATCCTCCGTTTTGAAGGATCTGAGTATAGCGTATTATCTACTCTTGATTCATCGAGTGTAGATAAAACAGATCTCAAGGATATTTTTCAACACTCAGCAGTAGACTGGAAAAAGGCTCATAAGATTGTGTTAACAGGTGGTCATTCGAGAAAGTTTGGGAAAGTTTTTGAAAATATTCCTGTTGAGATCATCTCTGAAATTGATGCCATTGGAGCAGGTGGACTTTTTTTGACAGAGACAGATTCTGCTCTTGTGTGTAGTTTGGGAACCGGGACATGTTTTGTATCTGCTGAAAATGGAAGATATCTTCATGTGGGGGGAACGGGAATTGGAGGTGGTACCTTTTTGGGTCTTTCACGTGTTCTCTTACAAACAGATAATTTTTCTCAGCTCCAACATCTTACGCAAATGGGAGATGCAACGCATATTGATCTTTTGGTAGAGGAAATTGTTGGAAGTGGAATTGGAATGGTTCCTGGATCAGCGACAGCAGCCAATTTTGCAAAAGCCACTCCTGAGAATAAGAAGGAGGACATTGCACGAGGAATCGCAAATATGGTTGGGCAGACTATTGCTTCTCTTGCAGTTTTTGCGAGTCAAATGAAAAAGCATAATCAGATTATTTTGGGAGGAAAACTCATTCGACTCCCTCATATTGTTGAAACCGTTAAAAAAACTGCTGATATTTATAATCGTGAAATACTCATACCAAAAAATGCAGAGTACTTAAGTGCTGTGGGCGCTGGAATTCTCTCTGGAGGGATTCCTGTGGAAGCGTAAAAAAAACTCTTTTTCTAAAAGAAGTGCTTTTGTTCAATGCTTTTTACGAGAGGAGGTCTAAGACCCCCTCTTTTTATTAGACGACAAAGCGCCATTCATAGAGTGTTATCAATCCCGCCGCTACTACAACCCATAGAGTGGCGTGTGGGTTGTTGACCAGCTACTCTATGATTTTGGGAGAGAGTGACTCATTTTCTTTGAGGAAAACGGTCTCCAAGATAACCCAAGAGGCAGCGCCCAGTACTAACGATAGTACTGGAAGTCCTGTACTGAAGAGGAGTAATCCCGTGAGAAATACCGCTATTATCGCAATAACTATGCTTTTAATCATTACAACCTCCATTTCGTGTTGTTGTATTTACCGAAAGCGTTAAAGGTTCAACGCTTTCGTAATAATTTTTGTTCAAAACGTATAGT
>JANTGK010000054.1 GCA_024762935.1 Candidatus Peregrinibacteria bacterium
AAAGTGAAACAGTTTGTTTTCTGAGTCTTTTTTGAGGAAAAATGTAAAAAGTGTTTCACTTTTTATTCATTTCCCCACTCATAGCTGAAGATATTTCCTGCATTCTCATAGAACAATGTTTGAGATGAGGGGAAATATCGGACTTTTGAAGAATTGTCTTTTTGAAACAACTCCACTGGTTCTGTACCTGCCCTTTGAATGAGATAGACATGCGTAGAGGTTGCCACCAGAATAGATTCTGAATTTGCTAAAAAATATGCCTCCTCAATATTTTCAGTAAATGTATGAAGTGCCAGTTCTTTTTCTGGATTTATCCAACGAATAGATAATACATTCTCATGAAAAAAAAGATGCCCCGAACTATCAGGAAGCACGCAAGAACACCGGGATTGCTGTGAAGAGTAAAAAATTTGTTGCTCTGAAACAAACGGAAGTAAAAGATCTCCTCTTCGAGTGAGGAAAACGTCAGAACCCAACGAATCGAGAAACCTCACCTCTCCCCCGTCGTAAATAAGTGCAGAAGAGAGACTCGGAAATCGTTGGATAAAACCCCTCCCAAGAGGGTCCCAGAGAAAATCCTTTGTAGTCCCCCACTCCTTTATGGGAGCCGATTGGGAGACCAAGTAAATATTCTTCAAATACGTCACTGCTTCAGCACCAACAGAAATAGAATCGCAAAAAGGGATAAACCCATTCCGATAAATACAGATTTTTACAGGCCCAAGAGGAATTCCGAGGATTACCGTAGGGGAAGAACCAACAACCTCAGACGAAATAACAATATGAGCATCAGAAGGAACTGTAGAAACAGAAACAACACCTGTTGAAACAATAGAACCATCTGAAAAATCAAAACGAAACCCTTGAGCCCAAAACACCATAAAAGCCCCACCGAGAAAAAAAATAATCGAAAGAGCGATACGAATCCAAAGCTGAAAAGGGATTGATAAAAGCCTCCTCATTTTTGAGAAGGAAAGACTTCATATCCTGAAGAGGTATCACGAACCTCATATCCAAGAGTCAGAAGATCATTTCGAATACGGTCTGACTGTGCCCAATCTTGGGATTTTCTTGCCTGTTCACGCTGCTCTGCTAAAGCGGTCACCTCAGGGGGTACTTTACTTGAAACCGGAAGAAAGGAGACACCAAAAACATCAGAGCCGAGTTTAAAAAAATTCTCAATACTCTCTCTTTCCTCTTGAGAAAATGGAGAGAAGGATTGCAATTTTGAAATGAGGCCATGAAAGGCAGCAATAGCAACAGGGGTGTTAAGGTCATCATCCATCGCCATTGTGAAATCTGATTTTGCAGCTTTTATAAGCTCTAAAACATGACTTCTGAGACAACCTTCGCCACCTTCGCCAGAACGAATATTCCTTATAAAATTATGGAATTTCTGCAACACATTATTCGCTGAATCAATCCCCTCTTCGGTTAAATTTAGTTTTGATCGATAGTGATTCATCACTAAGAAAAGTCGAATAGAATCTGGAGAATGATTTTTTTCAATAAGATCTCGAAGGGTATAAAAATTTCCAAGAGATTTGCTCATTTTTTTTCCATCAACCAATAGATGTTCATTGTGCATCCAGTAGCGTGTTGGTTCACAGGCATACCCACAAGAAGATTGTGCTATCTCGTCTTCATGATGTGGAAAAATAAGGTCGACACCTCCTGAATGGATATCAAACGGAAGACCAAAGATATCCTGCTCCATAGCACTACACTCAAGATGCCAACCTGGTCTCCCTCGGTAGTTTGTGCCATTATAATCAAAATCCCAGCTCGGCTCCCCTTCTTTTTCCGCCTTCCACAGTGCAAAATCAGCCATATCGTCTTTTTCAATTTCGTCAGCAAGACTCCGTGTACCAGATTTTAAGGAGGAAAGGTCTAAATGTAAGAGTTTTCCGTATGAATCGACTTGAGACCACTGAAGGACATCAAAAAAGAGAGATCCATCAATTATTTTAATGAATCCCCTCTCACCAATTTTTCGTATGAGATCTTGCATCTGTGGAATGAATTCCGTTGCCCGAGGATTTGAGAAAAAATCATCTCGAGATATTCCGAGGCTCTTGAGGTCTTCAAAAAAGATATTCTCATAATATTCAGTAAACTTTTTCAGTGCCTGCTTCGGATCCATATTCGGATATTTTTCTCGTGAATCCCGTATGGTCTTATCATCGACGTCAGTAATATTGAGTACCCAATCAACAGTCAGCCCAGCCCCATAAGTAAGCCACCGACGAAGAGTATCGGCAGAGAGATATGCACGAAAATTACCTATGTGAGCATAGTTGTAGACGGTTGGCCCACACGTATAAAAGGAAACAGACTCTTTCGACAATGGAACAAAAGGAACTTTCTTTCGCCCAAGAGTATTAAATAAACGCAGCATTTGGGTATAAAATCGAAAAACATGTTCACAAATTTTAGAGATAATCGCAAGGAATTGAGAAGTATATCTGAGAATGGTCATAATACACATAAGAGATAACTCATAAAAACTCACATGGAGCCTTCTGAAGTATCCCCTCTTCAAAAAAAAACAATGAACAACGGATTAGGTTATATATTGCTGGTATCTAAAAAAACATGTTCTAAAGATAAAAACAGAATAAAACAGTAGTGTATATTACAAAGAGAAAGAGAAACCACAGACAGCTTGCAAAAGTGTTCGTAAAATAGTGATACTAAAAAAGATAGTGTATATTTTTTGAACATGAAGATATTAATGGTCGGTGCCGGCCCACTCCCCCTTGAAAACAGAGGTGTCGCTAATGCTGCTGGACTGAGGACCCGCCAATTTTTAGAAGGCATTAAAACAAGACATGATGTGTCTCTTTTTGTCGTTGAAAACAAAGAATATGTAGAGATAAAGCACATTTCAGAAGAGACAATGACTGTCGAAGGAACAGAGAGACATTTTCGTCATATAGCTGTCTCTAGGTGTCGCTCAAATATTAAAAAAACGCTTCGCAAAGAGATAAAACTATTTTCGCCAGATGTCGTTATTGGAGTGAATACATATCCCAGTTTTTTAGCAGCGGACGTTATTAACCAAAAGATACCGTTTTGGGCAGATCTTAATGGATGGGTCATGGGAGAAATGCAAGCACAAGCGAATTCCATCGAAAGCAATGCATACATTCCTCATGGGTACCATATGGAACAAAAAATACTTCGACGAGCAGACAAGGTGTCTGTTGTCTCAACACCGCAAAAGTATGCGACATATGGTGAGCTTTCATTCCTTGGGAGACTCTCAAAAGAGAACTTTCGACACAGACATGTCGAAGTTGTCGAAAATGCATGTTATCCGCTTACCGCAAAAGAAAAAAAACGAGACACCTCTGTCTTTCGCGGACACGTCTTTCCTGCAGATGGTATTGGTGTCTTATGGATTGGAGGATTTAATGCTTGGGCAGATGAAGAAACACTCTTCCTAAGCCTTACAAAAGCAATAAAGAGAGATAAGCGAATACATTTTTTATGCACAGGTGGAATACTCACGGGTATAGATGAAAAAAAATTCCCGCGTTTCCGACAATGGTGCGAGGAGTCTCTTTATAAAAATCACTTCCACTTTCTTGGGTGGGTAGCTGAAGAAGATATGCCTTCACTTTTTCATGAATGCAGTGTTGGTCTTAATGTGGATCTCCTCTGCGTAGAAACAGAAGTCGGTGCCAGAAATCGTATCAATGAAATGATTCGATATGCACTCCCAATCGTTACGACACTCGGAAGCGAAATTTCTGAAATCGTTATGGAGGAATCTGCAGGAATCTGCTGTAAAAATGGAGATGCCGAAGAAATCTCAAAAGGCATCCTGAAACTCATTACATCAAAAGAACTCCAAAGAGACATAAAAAAAAGTGAAGAAACATTGATAAAAACACGTTTTTCTGCTACTATAACTCAGATACCACTTCTGCAATGGTTGCAGTCGCCAAACCGGGCACCAGATAATGGAAAATCCGTATGTTTAAAACAAAAAATAGGAATACTAAAAGCCGGCATACAGTACTACCGACAGAAAGGTCTCAAGTCCTTTCTCAGAAAATGCAAAAACATTCTTTTTGGGTAAAGGGAAAAAAAATCACTTCGCTGCTCATGATGAGTGTTTTTGTAGTAACACTTTTTTCAGGGTGTCGAACAAAATGTATAGAGGGATCAGATAATTATCCTGCCTGTCTTGGCGGTGATGGTGTTGCTATTGAAAAAGAAGAAGTAAACCTTACCTTCTGGAATCTTTATGACGATAAAAAGGCTTTTGAGGGAGCCATACAAAGATTTGAAAAAAGAGATTTTGGAAATAAAAAAGTGAGAATAACCTACAAATCCTTCTCTAATGAAAAGAAATATGAAGAAATGCTTATAAACGAAATGGCAGAGGGGAATGGTCCAGATATCTTTGCGATGCATTACAGTTGGCTACCACGTCATAAAAACAAAATAGAACCGATGCCAGTAGAACTTGAAGCAATACTCAGCCCTCAGACTCTCCGAGACACTTTTTATGATGTGGCCGCAAATGCAGTCATACAAAATAATCCTGAATTTGATATGGAAATGATATATGCTATTCCACTCTATATCGACACCCTCGGTCTGTACTACAATAAAAAACTCTTTAAACTCCTCACAAAAAAACAGAAACCAGCAGAAACATGGGAAGAAATAAAAGCACAAGTCGTCGAAATCAAAAATGAGGATACGAGTCAGCTTGAACGGTTTGAACGGACAGGTATTGCCATGGGTAGAGCGGACAACATTCGTCACGCTGTCGATATTCTGTCTCTCCTGTTTTTACAAGAGGGGGTGAAGCTCTTTGATGAAAAAATGACAAAGTCTATCCTTACCAAGATGAAAGGAATAAGTGATAGTAATGGAAAAAGGAAATCTGCAGCCCTCCAAGCACTCGATCTGTATAAGAGCTTTGAAGTCGGATCAATTTCTATTCAAGAAAACTGGAACCAATTTATTACTGGACTCTATCCAAAAGAAAAAGATCTTGGTGCCTTTGTACGAGGAAAAACAGCGATGATCTTTGGATATTCTCCGATGTATGAAGAATTAAAAGACCTCATTGAGGCGCATAAAAAAGGTGGAGACAAAACCACTATAAACTTTTCTGACATAGGGGTGGCTGAGGTCCCTCAATTTATTGCAAAAGATAATCGTGATGATGATGAATTTCCTATAAATCTCGCTGATTTTTACCCTCTTACCGTCTCTAGAAATTCTATAGATAGTACCATTGCCTGGGAATTTTTGCTCGAACTCGGAACTGACCAAGAAGCATTTCTTCCCCACTACTACGACGTTACCCATAAACCAACGGCAATTTTTGAGGGGATTGCTGACAAACAGAAAGGTGATAAGACATATGGAGTATTTGCACGCCAGATACAAACTTCTCAAACTCTCCCCATGCTCAATAAAAATGAATACAATACAATTTTATCCTATGCTATCTCTAAAGCTCGGAAAAAAGGGCTCACATATGTACTGAAAACTGCTGAAAAACAACTCCAATGTGTTCTTAATCAGGTCATGAAAAATACAAAAACTCCAGATGTCGATTGTACGAGTGTAAGATAGGGGAAAGGAACAGGGAACAGGGAGCAGGGAACATGGAACAGGGAGCAGGGATCAAGGAACAGGGAACAGGGAACAGGGAGCAGGGAACATGGAACAGGGAACAGGGAGCAGGGATTAGGGAACAGGGAACCCTTCTTCGCCAAGGCTACGAAGGGCAGGCAGAGAATATGGAAGGGAGTGGGAGTGGAGAGAATGTGGAGTTATAGGGATGATAAATTTTTGATTTTGGATTTTAAATGAGAACAAGAAGAGTAGAAAAATGAATAATGATTAAAGATTTATGAAGAATGATTACTGAAGAGAGAAGGGAAATTATACAACAACAGAGACGCCTTAATTTTGGATTTTACAGGGGAACAAGAGGCTCAGAAAAATGAATAATAAATACGGTAAATTACACGTATTATTATTGTTAAATACACCTTCGCCATATGAGACAGACAATGTGTCGCACATGTCTATAATTTGGCTATTTATAGTATATAAAAGCGGTAAAACGTAAAGAGACAGACACACTGTCTCACAATGTCTTCTCACACTCAATTAACCACTCCCCTATCGGTATTTACAAGAGGGGAGTGGTGATTTTTTTCCTACTCTCTTGTTTGCCCATCACCCCTAATGACCCACTTTGTCGAAGTAAGACCCTGAAGAGCAAAAGGGCCTCTCACATGTAATTTTTGAGTTGAAATACCAATTTCTGCACCGAGTCCAAATTCAGCACCGTCAGAAAATGCTGTTGAAGCATTCGCATACACACAAGCAGAATCCACCTCATGCAAAAATCTTTCGATAAGGATTGGATCTTCTGCACAAATGGATTCTGAATGTCCCAGAGAGTATTGGCGGATATGTTTCAATGCTTCATCGAATGTCTGTACAGTGCAAACAGACATTGCATGCCGTAACCACTCTGTCTCAAAATCGCTTTGTTTTACCTTAAAGCAAGACTTGTAAGACATCTTCGACAAGTAAGACATGCTTGTCTCGTCAGCATAAATATCTACAAGAGGTATACCGTTTTCTTGTGCCAGACGTACAAGGACAGAACCTAACTCTTCTAAAAATTCTTCAGCGATATCTTTATGCACCAGAATTGTATCCAGAGCATTACAAACGGTCACCCTCCTCGTCTTTTCATTTACAACAATATCTACCGCTTTTTTTATATCAGCAGAAGAATCAACATACGTATGCACAACACTTGCCCCTGTTTCTATTACAGGAATTTTTGCATTTTCTATTACAAATCGAATCAATCCTTTCCCTCCTCGTGGAATAATAACGTCAACAAGTCCTCTTGCTGATAGCAATTCAGCTGTGGCTTGTCGATCTGTTGTATCGAGGAATTCTATTGCATGTTCATTCACACCAGCAGAAAGGAGTGCCTCCTTCATAATATGTACTAATATACGATTAGAATAAATGGCCTCTTTTCCGCCTTTTAAGAGTATTGCATTCCCAGATTTCAGAGCAAGAACAGCAGCGTCAACGGTAACGTTTGGCCTTGATTCATAAATCATCCCTATTACTCCTATTGGAACACGAATGCGAGAGATTTGTAGGCCATTTGGTCGAGTATTTTCTTCGATGACTCTTCCTATTTCATCCGGAAGGTCTGCCACGTTCCGCACATCTCTTGAAATAGCAGAAATACGATTCGCATCAAGAAGAAGTCGATCTACCATTTCTTCTTTCCCTGCCTGAATAGCTGCAGCCACATCCTTTTTATTCTCTCGAATGATATCATCTGTATGAGCATCCAGAGCATGAGCTAGGGCAAGGAGTAGTGATTTTTTTTTCTCAGATGTCAGCTTTGATATTGTATAACTTGCGTTTTTAGCGAGTTGAAATTGATCCTGGAATGTCATAAGAATTTGAGAATATGAAGCCTTACACATAGAGTATTAAATATTCGAGAAAGAGGGAAGAGGGGATCAGGAAACAGGGAACAGGGAACAGGGAGCAGGGAACATGGAACAGGGAACATGGAACAGGGAACATGGAACAGGGAACA
>JANTGK010000055.1 GCA_024762935.1 Candidatus Peregrinibacteria bacterium
ATGAGAGTGTACTGACAATGAGTGAAAGAAGGAGGGCATTTTTGTAATGAATCTACTCACGACCACCAGATTTTGAAGTTCTTGCAAGGCATGCTTGTCGACATGCATACATAAGAGAATAAGGCAGAACAATAAAGAGAATCACTATCCCTGATAACACGGGAATAAAATATGCATTAAAAGATGTGATATCCATATATATACAAGAAGTTATATTTAATTATATATAAATACATAATAATTCTATATAATATGAACTTGTCTCTTTAAAAGAAGGGGATAAAATACTATTTTTCCAGGAGGATGGCTTTTAGCCCATCAAGTGTCACTCCTCTGGCTCCACCTCCACTTGCAAATTTTTTGTTACCTCCACCTCCACCTCCATATTTTTTAGTAATGGTTTGAAGGAGTTGTTTTGCTGGTATGTTTCCGTTCCCTGCAACAATGATGTTTCCAGATGTCGTTGAAATAATCGCCAAATCTATTTTTTCACCTATTATTGCACGAGCAAGTATTCCGGCAGTTTTTCCATCACCGACATAGTTGACCACAAGAGAGATTTTCTTTCCTGCAATTTCCTCTGATTTTTTTGCATATTCATGAGCAGCATCTTCTGCCATTTTTTTGTGAAGAGATTCGAGATTGTTCTGCATTTGTTTTCGTTCTTCAAAAAGAGAGTCAAGACGATTCAAAATCTCTCCTTCTGGGACTTTGAGTTTTGTCGCTATTTCTTTCGTAGCGTTACATTTTTCCTGGAGAAGCTTTTCTGCAGCTTCACCGCATACGAGTTCAATTCGTCGTACCCCCGCAGAAACGCCAGATTCTAGTATGATTTTTACAGCTCCTATTTGTGCAGTGTTTTTTACATGAGTTCCTCCACACAGTTCATAAGAATACTCACCCATTCGGAGTGTTCGTACGGTATCTCCATATTTTTCACCGAACATTGCTTCTACTCCTTCATTTTTTGCTTCGTTTAGACTTTTTTCTTGAGCGATGATATCAACAGAGGCTGTCACACTTTGTGTGATAATTTTTTCTATTTCTTCAATTTCCTTCTCTTTTAATGCTCTTGGAAATGTGAAATCAAACCGAGTTCTCCACTCATTTACATGGCTTCCTGCTTGATGGACATCATTTCCAAGTACTTTTTGTGCAGCTCCAAGAAAAAGATGAGCGAGAGAATGATGCCGCATGATTTGACCACGTCTATGGGTATCTATAGCCGCTCCTACTGTATCTCCAGGTTTTATTGTGAGGTGATGACCTTTCTCTTTGTTGAGAAATCCAGAGTGGATAAAGACACCGGTGGCTGTTTTTTGACAGTCTTGTACAAGAATTTCTCCGCTTGGATACGAAATAACACCTGTGTCTCCGACTTGTCCTCCTGATTCAGCATAGAAAGGGGATTGATCGAGTACAATGAATACTCCACCATCATTATCTTCTGACAATCCGAGCACTTTTGCTTCTGATTTTTCTTGAGTGTATCCGAGAAATTTTGTTGGAGGAAGATCTACAAATTTTTGAATTACACTGCTCCTTTCAAAGCTTGATGCAGCACCGCTTCGGCTTCGCTCTTGTTGTAAATGCATCTCTTTCTCAAAACTTTCTTCATCAACTGAAATACCGTGCTCAGCAGCAAAATCTTTCGTGAGGTCAAGGGGAAATCCGTACGTATCGAAAAGTCGAAAGGCATCTTTTCCAGAAATTTTATTTTCATTTTTTTCAAGAAGCTCTGTTAGTATTTTTTCACCCCGTTCGAGTGTTTCTCGAAAGTTGGACTCTTCTATATCGAGTACAGAAAAAATCGTATTCTTATTTTCTTCTAATTCTTCGTAGTGTTCTTTATATTCATTAATGACCACCTGAGCGATTGATGTGAGAAAATTGTTATGAATTCCAATTTTTTTTCCTTCTCGAATTGCCCGTCGTATGAGTCTTCTCAGGACATATTTCCTTCCTTCATTACCAGGAGTCACTCCATCTCCAATAGCAAATGTGCTTGCACGGATATGGTCAGCGATTATACGAAAACTTCTTTTCTCTTTCTCATATGTTTTTCCTGAAATATCTGAGATTTTTTTGAGTATTTTTTCAAAAAGTTCTGTATCAAATGCTGATTCTTTTCCTTGTAGTACAGCCAGGAGACGTTCAAATCCCACACCAGTATCAACATTTTTTTGACTGAGTTTTTCGTAACTTCCGTCTTCTTTTTTGTCATATTCCATGAAAACAAGATTCCAAATTTCTACATATCGCTGGTTTTCATCAGAGTTCGGTCCCACATCTGCCCCATATTGCTCTCCACGATCATAATGGATTTCGGAGCACGGACCACAAGGACCAGTTTTTCCGGCTGGTCCCCAAAAATTATCTTCTTTATCAAATTCAAAAATTTGTTTTTTTTCAATACCTGGTTTACTGAGCCATATTTTTTCTGCTTCGTTGTCTCGCGGGGCATCATCATCTCCTTTAAAAATAGTGATGGCAAATTTCTTTGGATCAAGTCCTAACTCTTTTACAAAAAAATCATAAGCCAGCTCAATGGCTTCTTCTTTAAAATAATCCCCGAGAGACCAATTTCCGAGCATTTCAAAAAACGTATGATGTGTATCGTCTCCTACTTCATCAATATCGGGGGTGCGGAAACATTTTTGTGTATCAAAAATTCGTTTTCCTTTTGGATGTGGAGCACCAATGAGGTTTGGAACAAGGGGCTGCATTCCTGCTGTCGTGAACAGTACTGTTGGATCATCAGAACTGGGAATGAGAGATGCACTTTTGATTTCAGCATGATCTTTTTTTGTGAAAAAAGTTCGAAACTTGTTCCTGAGAGTGTTGGCATCCATATTTTTATTGCAAAAAGTCTTAAGAAAGAGTATAATTTTACGAATAAAAAATCAAAATTAATACTTCGTCATGGCTGAACCAGATGCAAATCAACCCTTAAATGTTAGTCTTCCTCAGATTCCTGAGGATGCCAGTCCAGAGCTTATTGAGCGGATGATGGGTTTTTCGAGTAATAATCATTTTAATTCAGAAAGACCATTGGAGTCACTTATGCCGCAAGCAGAAACAAAAATTGCACAAAAAGATGAGAATGAGGTGAGCCTCAAGTATGACTCTACATTGACTATTGGGAGTCTTCTTGATGCTGCTCTTGAACTTGGAGCATCTGATATTCATTTTTCAGCAAGCGAGAGAATTGCTTTTCGTGTGAACGGAAAAATCTATTTTGTTGAAAACCGGCCCTCTCTTACAAAAGAAGAAGCGGAACAACTTATTTTTGCCATGGTTAGTAGTGAAGAACAACGAGAATCTCTTGTCCGTACTCGTGAACTTGATACTGCATATGAACATGTTGACGGAACAAATTTTCGTGTGAATGTTTTTTATAAAAGGAAGAATATTTCAGCAGTTCTTCGTGTTATTGCCAGTGATTCATTTGGCATGGATGAGCTTGGAATACCAGCTGGGATTGAGTCTCTTATTGCATCAAAACAGGGGCTTCTTCTGGTGACTGGACCTACTGGTTCGGGAAAATCAACATCGATGCAATCAATGGTAGATCATATTAATAAAGAACGTGTTGAACATATTATTACTATTGAAGACCCTATTGAATTTATTTTTAAATCGCGAAAATCCATTATTTCACAGCGTGAGGTCGGAGCTGATACGCTGAGTTTTTCGAATGCCCTTCGAGCAACACTTCGTGAAGACCCAGATGTTGTTATGATTGGAGAAATGCGAGACCCAGAAACAATAATGGCAGCGATTAATCTTTCTGAAACCGGTCATCTCGTTATTTCAACTCTTCATACTTCTGGAGTACCTCAGACAATTTCACGAATGATTAATGCTTTCCCTCCTGATCAGCATAATATGATTCAGAATCGTTTAGCTGATACTATTATTGGTATACTAGGGCAAAGACTTGTTCCACGGGCTGATAGAAAAACTCAAATTGCTATTTTTGAGCTTATGGTTACCACTCCTGGTATACGAAACCTTATTCGAAGTGGAAATACAGGTCAAATTAAAAATGCTATTCAATCAGGAAGACAATATGGCATGGTAAAAATGGAACAGTATGCTGAAGTCTTGAGGGAAAGAGGCATTCTGAATGAAAGTGATTACATTCATTATTTTCAAGACGAGTAGAATCAATTACGAATCAATCAATTGCAAATTACGAATGAATAAGATATCGGAGAAGTATATTTATAATATGTAAATATATAATTACAATGTTCTCCGCTGGATTTATTTGTGAAATTCATATAGTATGCAGCGATTTATAAAAAAAAATAAAATACATATACATACATCTGTTGCTAATATCTGTGTTGCCTATGCTCTTTGCAGCTCACGTGCAAGCAAATGAGTCTGTGGCTCCTCCAGGTGGTGAAAAAAGAATCTTTGGTATTACTGGATATTATTCCCCATTACCAAATCAGAGTCGGTATGTACGGGGGAGTTATGAAGCCGATGTTCGACTCAATGGAAAAGGAACAAATGGAGCAGATGGAACTCAGGTGTATCCGGGAATGCTTGCTGCACCAAAAACGTATCCCTTCGGTACTTCTCTTTTTATCCCTGGACTTGGTGTGGGGACTGTTCATGATAGAGGAGGAGCAATTGTTCCGGCAGGTCAGAGAAATCAGGCATATGATAGAATAGATGTTTGGATGGGAAGTGGCGAAGAAGGTCTTGCTCGGGCATTAAGCTGGGGATTTCGAATCGTGGAAGGAGTCTTGTATGATGAATCTCTTCCAGATTCATTTTCATATTTTGGTGTGCCACCTGCTTCTATTGCTCATCTTCCTTCCCCAAACATAATCTCAGACAGTACTACATATAATCAGTCGATTGAGTCTCTTCAGGAAAATCTGAGAATACTTGGGTATTATCAGGCGGCAAATTCTGGAATATATGATGAAAATACAAAGAAGGCGGTCCTTCAGTTTCAGCTTGATAATGATGTCGTTTCTACAGCTGATTCACCTGGTGCAGGAAATTTTGGACCAAAAACAAAAGGAGTTTTTGCTCAGGTTCTTTCTCGTATTCAAAAAGAAAAAGAGGATATTACTTCACATATGACAAAATTTCTTCCAGCGGGAATGTCATCAGGTAGTACTGGAAAAAAAGTTGCATATCTGAGGCAGGCCCTTAAAAACTTTGGTTTTTCAACTGATACTTTTAATGAAAAATTTAATGATACAGCTGAGGAGGCTGTCAAAAATTTTCAACTTGCTTATGGTGTTATTTCTGCACCATCAGAGTACGGAGCTGGTGTTTTTGGACCGAAAACTCAGAAAAAAATGTTTGACCTCATGGCAGATCGTCAAAAAAATCTTGATAAACCTTCGCAACCAGTTCTCCTTTCTTCAGAATTTTCTGCCATACAGGAATCTCATCAGCCCATACCAGAGCCTTCTCTCAAAAAAGATGTTCCTCTGGTGCCAGCTCCTTCTATGATTTCTATAATCCTTCCAAAATCACCAGGTGCTATTGCTGGAAATGCAGTGGCTTCTTCACGGGGAGTCGATGAGCAGATGATGGTCGCAGAATTTGGAGTTGCTCAGTAGGGCGGAAAGGAATACAGAGAAAAGACGCAGTGTTATGAGTAGAATACTGAATGGAGAAGAGAGCTGCTTGCGCGGAACTATAAGCTTTACGCTTTAGGAAAATTAGAGGAGAAGAAGGCTACAATCTACTCGGTTTTTGCTTTGGCGACATCTTTAATAATTTGTTTTTTGAGTGCATCTCTATTTCTGAATGACCGGATATTTCTGATTTTTTTAATAATCTCCACTTCTACTTTGGTTTCTTTTTTTACATCTTGAGAGAAATCAAACAGGTGTATTTCTGTTCGATGCTCTTTTTTTGTCAGTGTGGGTCGGGGCCCAGAATGCATTATTCCTCGATATGACTTCTTATTTATTTGAACCTGAACAGTAAAAACTCCTTTAGGGGGATGTTTTTCTGTTCGCAAATTAAGAGTTGGGAATCCCATTTTTTTTCCAATACCATCACCTGAGACACTCATTCCAACAAATGTATGAATTTTTACAGGAGTCATAATCAGCGGAACTCCTATGATTACAGCAATGAGCCCAATCACTTGCTGAATTGTCACTGTTTCATGAAAAAATAGAAACGCAAAAATAAGTGTACATGCTGGAGTGGCAGCTCCATATGAGATGGCCTTTATTACTCCTATTCGACGTATGCTTTCGAGCCAAAACCATTTTGATATTCCAAATGCGAGTATTCCATTTATTACAATAAGCAGGAGTGCGTGATGCGAGAGAGTAACCTCTTTTGGGGATACTTCAAAAAGAAGACTTCCGGACAGAAGAATAATACCCCCTATAAAACTTCGATATCCAGTATAGAGAAGGGGGGAGACAAGGAGAGCAGCTTGTTTTTGATAATAGTTTGCAAGAGGTGCTATTGCTGTCGCTCCGATAAGAATTATATTCCATTTACTTAGTTCACCAGAGAACCCCTGAAAGAGGATTGTTGTTGTTCCCAGAAGGATAATTACAGCTCCAATAAGTCTTTTTAAATGAATAGTTTCAAGTCCGAAGATTCCAAAAATAAGAAAACTAAAAAATACCTCCATTTGTAGGAGGATGGCAGTATCTCCGGCAGGAATATGCTGTCCAGAAATAAAAACAAGAGGAAAAAATATCAAAAGAACAAGACTTGCTCCGATTATTGCTGGGGGAATTGCCTTTTTTGGAAAATACAAACTTGATCGACGAAACACTGCAAGTGATAGAAGGATAATACATCCCGCAACAATATTACTTGCTCCTGCAAAAAATATTGGAGGAAGAATATGTAGTGAATTTACTAAAAGAAGAGGAAATAATGACCAAAGGATAATTTCCCCTGACATAAAGAGGTCACCTATTATTTCTTTTTTTCTTATTTCTTTCACAGATTTTCTGCAAAATCGAGTGCAAATTTATCTGTCATACCAGCGATAAAATCTTTAATGGCAATTTCTTTTTTTTCACCTCTAGTAATCATGGCAAAAAACTCATCAGGGAGAAGTTCTGGTCGTTGTTCAAGTCCATAGAAGATTCTTTTAATAGTCTGTTTTCCTTGTTCTGATTGCTCTACAACTCTCGACTGCGTATAGAGTTTTGAGTATAGAAAGTGTCGCAATGCATTATTCTTTTTTTCCATTTCTGGTGAAAAAGACGCAAGTCGACAGTCGGCATTTCGGATATCTGCACTCTTTTTTGGGTTCAAGTTCCTTATTCTTCTGGCGGTTTCCATTAAGAGGTCTCTCGACATAATCTTAATAAGACTCGAGACGACTTGTTGGGTCCATGCTTTCTCTGGTTGATACGCATAGGTTTCAGCAATAGCTTGTTTCCAGAGCTCAACGGTGTCGAGTTCTTCAAAAGTAATAATTCCTGCTCGAAGACCATCATCGATGTCATGGTTTTGATATGCGATTTGAT
>JANTGK010000056.1 GCA_024762935.1 Candidatus Peregrinibacteria bacterium
GTAACGTAAGCCGTAGACCATATGACATGATCTTTTTCTCCAGTACCGATAGTAAAATCTGCACCAGTGGCGGTACAGACAACTTTTGTAATGAGTTCTGCTGCTCCGGAAAAAACATCCCATGGCACACCAAAGCCACTCGGTACAGTGGTTGCAGAGTCAGAAGCGTAAGTGTCACATGCACCATCTCTATCCACTTCAAAAAGAGCTGCCTCAGCTACAGAAAGAGGTGATATAAGAAAAAAATAAAAGAAAACTCCCGTGAATTTGAAAAAAAATCGTTTTATTTTATATTACATATTCTCACTATTATATCTTTTTTTAACTATTTACTCAAGATTTCTTATAGATTCTTTTTTTCTTTTTACATTAAAAAAAGCAGAGAATTTCTCCCTGCTTTTTAATCATTATTATCAATTTGAAATTTTCGAAACTACTCACATTTTTCACTAAGACACGTTTTATCTCCACAAATCCCACATGGAGACTTTGGACGAGCTACAAAAAGTCCAAAAATTGCCAATAGGAGCATGCCATGCCAGAGAAGCTGCTTCATCATATCTTCTGTGCCCATATGTGCAGAAATAAACCCAACCACAGTAATAATCGAAAAACCAAGAAGAGAAAATTTATAGAGAATCCGAGGAATTAATTTTCCCAAAATAACCAGTATTCCTCCCACTAATTCTGTAAGAATAACAAGCCAGGCTGCAATATTTGCTAATCCTAATTGAAATCCAAAAAGATGAACCATCATTTGAGAAACTGCTACAGGGCCCATAATAAAGAGCTTCATTGCACCAAAGAGAAGAAAGAAAAGTCCAACTCCTAAACGAACAAGAAAAAGTGCTAGAACGGGATTATCTGTACATGTATGACAAGACTTCATATTCATAAATAAAAAGAAGATATACAGCAGTATATAAATAATATTTACGAGCAACAATGAGAAACGGTTGTCTTGACTACATGATGAGGTCTTAATACATTTGAATTCTTTTCACTACGAATCGCCGAAACTTGAATTATTCCTTTCATAACTAAAATAACAATGCTAAAAATAAAAAAAGGGGGATTCATCATTTGCAGGACCATGAAGAAATGAATAAATCTGTAGTAAAGAGTTCACAAAAAAATAATAATTATAAAAATATTTTTAAAAAAGATGTAATATGTACTACAAGTTTCATAAAGTCTATAAATTCTTACATTGCATGAATCAAAAAAAAATGAGAAAATAGCTCCACTGAACATCTTTCGGAATTTACCTATGCCTAAAAATCCTCAGCGTCCGACGCAAATCAAGCTCCCCAGAAAGCCATCTCCATGGATGGTCCTTTTGGCAATTGTTATTGGTCTCACCATTGTCTCTAGCGCACTTGCTCCAAATCAAAATCAGCAGAAAACAGAAGAAATTCCAATTTCTACTCTCCTTCAAAATTTTCAAGAAGGGAAATATGCAAAAATTGAAATTCGTGGAGAAGAAATCACCGCTACGCCACTTGATGATAAAAGCACAAAACAGGTGAGTATAAAGACATCTTCCGATAGTGCTGCAGACCTTGGACTCTATAGTTCTCCAGCAACAGAAGTTGTAAATATCAGTACTGAGAAACAGACTTTTTGGCTCAGCCTCTTAGGCGATATTCTCCCTTTCGTTATTATTGTGGGAATCATTGTCTTCTTAATGAGTCGGATGTCAAAAAACTCAGGAGGTCCATTTTCTTTTGGGCAATCAAAAGCAAAAACATTTGATCGACGCAAAAAAAAGACAAAATTTTCTGACGTTGCTGGTGCTCAAGAAGCAAAAGAAGACCTCGAGGAGGTTGTAGATTTTTTAAAAAACCCGAAAAAATATACAAAAATGGGTGCTAAAATTCCCCGAGGCGTTCTCCTTGTCGGAAGCCCAGGAACGGGAAAAACACTACTTGCTCGAGCAGTTGCCGGTGAAGCAAATGTTCCTTTTATGTCGATATCTGGTTCAGAGTTTGTAGAGATGTTTGTCGGAGTGGGGGCGAGTCGTGTACGAGACCTCTTTAACAAAGCAAAAAAAGCAGCTCCATCTATTATTTTTATTGATGAAATCGATGCTGTTGGACGACAACGAGGTGGTGGGGGTATGTCTGGTGGGCATGATGAACGAGAGCAAACATTAAACCAGATTCTTACAGAAATGGATGGATTTGAAAATAATACAAATGTCATCGTTATGGCGGCAACAAATAGGCCTGATGTTCTCGATAAGGCACTCCTCAGACCGGGAAGATTTGATAGAAGAGTTGTTCTTGATTCTCCAGATATGAAGGCACGAAAAGAAATTCTCGAAGTACATTCAAAGAATAAACCACTCTCTAAAAAGGTAGACCTTGAGCAAATATCAAAAATAACTGTTGGATTCTCTGGTGCTGATTTAGAGAACCTTATGAATGAAGCAGCCATCCTCGTTGCAAAAGAGAATAGAAAAACTATTACTCAAGAAGACATCAGCAAATCTGTAGAAAAAGTAACCCTTGGTCGTGAACGAAAATCCATAGCCATGACACCAGAAGCACGACAAAAAACGGCATACCACGAAACTGGTCATGCCATGATGGCGTATCTCCTTCCTCATACAGACACTGTACACAAACTCTCCATTATTTCCCGAGGAATGGCGCTCGGAGTCACATGGACTATGCCAGAAGAAGACCGATATTCCATCTCAAAAGATAAATTTCTCGATGATATCTGCATGCTCCTTGGAGGATATGCCGCAGAAGAAATTATTTACGGACAGCATGAAACAGGAGTCTCAGATGACCTGAAGCAGGCGACACGTAAGGCGCGAAGTATGGCAACACGATATGGCATGGCACCAGAACTTGGGCCTGTAAGTTTTGCTGACACAGAAGATCATGCTGGGTATGAAAGTTTTGGAGTAAAAAATATATCCGAAGAATACGCTCAAAAAATTGATGAATTTGTACAAAAAACTACTGAAGACTGCCTGAAGAAGACAATAGACACTCTTCAGAAACACAAGAAGCTTCTCCTTGAAATAGGGAAAAAGCTTCTCGAGGTAGAAACACTGAACAAAGAAGAGTTTGAAGCATTCTTCCCGAAGAAAAAAAAGGTAGTGAAGAAAAAAGAAACAAAGACAACATCCCCTAAAAAGAAGAATTAGTACAAATCGAGAATCTCTTCAATAGCTTCGTTCGTTTCTGACTTTCCTGTCCTGCTATCCCCAATCTGTGCCACAGTGATATATACTGTATCGTATTCGTGGCCAAGCCTCTCTTTCCTCGTTTCTCCTAAAGAAAGCAGTCTATATGAGAACTTTTACTCAATGCTTTCGTCACTATTCTCTTATATTCATGTACTTCCTCCTCTTTAAAGGCTTCAAATTCTTCTGCTAATCTTTTCATTCATCTTATATTCTACGTATGAGGGCATCATACCCCCTCATAGAATGAATTCAGATATTCTCGTGGATTTTTCGTAAAATAATAGAAGTGACTTTCACATGTACAATCACTCGATCCAAACTTTTTTAGAGGAATGTTATCAGCTCGTTTTAAAACTTTTTTACTGAGCCCACATTCCATTTTTTTTTCAGAAATAAAACGAACAACATCAACTACATCAGCTTTTTCTCGAAAATAATCAATATGCCAATGAAGTTTCTTTCCTCGTCGGAGATGTCGATTGATCCTCTCATTAAGTCCACGCATCGCAGATCCAACGTAACAATAATACCCTCTCTTAAAAAAATGTCCCCCAAGGCTCCCCACTTTTATTATTGTCGGCTGTGGTAAATAGAGAATAAGAATATATGAACCCGTATTCACGAGAAATACAAAAGTAATCTTATTATATCATTCATCTCAATCATTTCCATACGACCCGTTTCTTGATATACTTTTTTATAGATTTTACAATTTATGCTTCGCTTTCGGAACATCTCTAAAAATTTTGGAAAAAAACCTCTCTTTAAAAATCTCAGTTTTGATATTAAGAGTGGTGAACTCGTTGCTCTTATTGGATCCTCGGGAGTAGGAAAATCCACCCTACTTCATATGCTCCTTGGAGAAGAAAAACCTGATACAGGGAGTGTGGAGATTGATGGATATGATATTCTCCAACTCAGAAGACCTGAACTCCAACTTATGAGACGATCAATGGGTGTTATTTTTCAGGATTACAAACTTCTTCAGCAAAAAACTATTTTTGAGAACGTTGCCTTCGCGATGGAAGTGTGTGGAAATAGTGATGCAGAAATTGAACAACGTGTTCCAGAACTCCTCAAAAAGGTTCATCTTTCTGATTGTGAACATAAATTTCCGAATCAACTCTCTGGTGGAGAAAAACAACGTGTTGCGATTGCTCGCGCACTAGTACATGAACCAAGACTCCTTGTTGCTGATGAGCCAACCGGAAACCTTGACCCAGAAAATGGAAAAGAAATTGGAAAAATTCTTCACCAACTCAATACTGAAGACAATATTACCATTATCATTGCTACCCATGATCCAGATCTAGTAAACAGAATCAGGCCAAGAGTTCTCTATTTTGAAAATGGGGAAATATTAAGTGATGATGAGAATGGCCGATTTATTAGTACAATAAAAAAAGAAAAAAGATAAATCAGCACTGAAAAATAAATCCTCATACCACTTCAGATGAATATTCACCTGAAAAAAATCCTGAAATATAATTTATACATGTATTACATCAAATAAAAATAAGACCGATTCAGAGGGTAATCGGTCTTATTCCAATTCACTGATTCTCCCTCTTCCGTTTATTATCCAAGTATTTCATTTACTTTTTCAGTAAGAGCTTCTTTACTCATTGCTCCAACAATATCTCCGATGACTTCACCACCTTTAAAGACTTTAAATGCTGGAATACTCATAATTCCAAACTCCTGTGAACGTTTTGGATTTTCATCGACATTCAGTTTTCCGACTTTCACCTTTCCCGCAAAATCATCTCCTACGGCGTCGATAACTGGCCCCATCATTTGACAAGGTCCACACCAAGTGGCCCAAAAATCTACAAGAACAGGAATATCAGAATCTAAGACTTCTTCTTGAAAGTTATCATCAGTAAAAGTTACATGTGCCATATTTTATAAAAAAGAAAGCACTCTTATTGTCTCAAAATACTTATTCCCATTCAAGAGGAGTTTGTAGTGTGAATAATAAGTATCAATTCTTGGAATACTTTTTTATTAAAAAATTTTTTAATTGCTTTATTGCTGCCCCCCTATGACTTACTGTATTTTTCTCATCTTTTGTCATCGCTGCAAAAACAGTGTCCTTCCCTTCTGGAATAAATAATGCCGAGACAGGAATTCCCTTTGGAATTTCACACATCGGCTCTTTTGCAAGAAGACCTCTGCTTTCGCCATAAAAACTTTTTTTTGTATTCCCATCAACAAATGCTGCCACACAAGAAAACACTGCACTGCGATCAGACTCATTCTCCATTCGCTGCAAAAAATGTTGCAGCCACTCTTCATCTGTTGCATTCTCTCCTGCTCCCCACCGCCGAGTCGTCACTCCAAGCTCTCCTTTCAGTGCAGAGACCTCAAGTCCGCTATCTTCAGCAATCGTTGGTATTCCTGTTTGTTGGAAAAAATATTCTGCCTTTAAAAAAGCATTTTCTTCATGTGTTGTTCCCGTTTCTTCAACATCATTCTTCAGGTTAAAATCCTGTAGCCCCAAAAATTCAATGGGAAGCCCATCAAGGACTTCCATAATCTCTTTGTATTTACCAATATTTCCAGTAGCAATAAGTATTTTCATATAATGCAGTAATATAAACAGTACTCCTCCTCTTTAATAAAACTATTCTTCAATACATTCGTCTCGATGAGTAACCCCCAACTTCTTATTGGGATACATTTCTATGCCTCTTGTTTTTCTTCTGCTCGTTTTTTTGAAGGATGATCACCCAGAAATCTATCAAAGAGTCTCTCTACTCGCAGCTTATGAGCTGCCATTTTCCATTCATCTGAATCCTTCTCTATATCATGGTTATGATCACATGTTTCACCCTCATGGTGATGATGATGTGCATGAAGCATCTCCTGAGCTGCATTATGTATTTCGTCATCTGTCAAAACAATCTTTGTTTCAGAAAGTATTTTTCCAATAACCAATCTCTGTTTTGCTCTTTTTTCTGCTTCTGGTCGCATTCCTTCTCGAAACTCCTCTTCTGTTTGCTTCATATTTTGCAAATATTGCTCCCAAGCAACACCTGCTCCTTGAGCTCGATCTTGCATAACTTTCGAAAGATTGTTGAGCTCTTCTTCAATCAGCACTTTTGGCATTTCAATAGTCGAAGCCTTTTCCCATTTCTCGATGAGCTCATTTTCTCTTCGAGTGCGCTCTTCATCTTCGCCTTTTTCTTTTAGCATTTTTTCAATTTCTTTTCTCATCTGAGTAATCGGCATCTTTTTCCCAAAGACCTTTTCTACAAATTCCTCATTTACTTCTGGCTTTACCTGCTCAGAAATAGTCAACATTTTTACATCAAAAATAACGGGCTTTCCGGCCAAATGCTTTGCCTGATAGTCTTTTGGGAAAGTTATCTCAAAACTTTTTTCTTCACCCTTTTTCATTCCAATAATCTGCTCTTCAAAACCAGGAATAAAATTCCCATCTCCAAGAACAAGCGGATGACATTTGCTTTCCGTACCATCCAAAGGAACTCCATCTGGAGTTTTTCCTGAAAAATTAATTTCTACAAAATCTTTTTTTTGAGCAACTCTGTCAACTGGCTTTCGTTCCATAAACCGCTCCTGAAGTTGCTCAACCACTTCATCGATTTCTTTCTTTTTGATAATCACCTCCTTTTTTGCTACACCAATATCCTCCCATTTCTTTATCTCGATATCCGGAAAAACCGTTACTTTTGCAGTAAAAGAAAATGGTTTCATCGATTTTAATGCAACATCTGGACGAACAATTGGTGAAATATTCTCCTGAACAATAGCTTTTGTAAGAAGTTCTGGAATGGCTTCATCAGCTGCTTCTGCCAGAATTGCTTCTTCTCCAAATTTTTCTACAAGAATTTTTTCTGGAACAGCTCCTTTTCGAAATCCGGGAATATCAACTTGTTTTGATAACTTTTTAATCGCCTTATTTCGATAGATAGAAAACTCTTTATCTTCAATTTCTATAGCTATTTCATATTGAGAATCAGGAAGTTTTTTTTTAGAGATATTCATATTGATAAAAATATGCCAAGCGATTGTGTCAAATCATTTCTTTTTTTCCAAGCAAAAAGAAAAAAATTTTCAAAAATACTCTTCAAGAGAGCATATATTCATTGATATGTTGATTTATTTGTATTATATATTGTAATATAATTTATAATAATTAATGTATAG
>JANTGK010000057.1 GCA_024762935.1 Candidatus Peregrinibacteria bacterium
TGTGGAAGAGGGGGTCTAGAATGGAGGGAGAAGAGGGCTGCTTATTATGGGTTACAAGTTTGTCTTTGTGAGGAGTTGCCATTTTTCAAGAAGTTTGTGAGATGTTTTTTGAAGGTCAAAATCTTTTGCTCTTATTTTTGCGGCTCTTTGGAACTTTTTCTGTATCTCTGGATTTTCTAGAAACCATTCTATTTTTTTAGCAAGAATTTCAGGTTTGTTTGGTTCAATAAGAAATTCTTTAAGATCTTTCGTATATATTTCTTGAGGTCCTCCAATATTACTGGCGATACATGGTACTCCGGCACCAAGTGCCTCGATAATCACTCTTCCAAAAGGCTCAGGCTGTGTGCTTGCGTGCACAAGAAGGTCTATTTTTGAAAGTATTTCTTCTCTTTTTTTGTGTCCGCAAAAATGAACATTTTTTAGTTTTTCTTTTTGAACATATTCTTTTAGTTCTTTTTCAAACAGTTGTGTCCCTTGGTCATGTTCAGATGAAGTTCCGTATATATGAAACTCTGCATTTGGTAATTTTTTTTGCAGAAGAGATGCGGCTTTTAAGAATACATTCTGTCCCTTCCACCAATCTATCCTTCCGACAATACCAATAATAGGCGTATTGGTTTCCCTTTTTTCTTTTGAAATCTTTTGAAAATCTTTGATATTTATTCCGTTGGGAATAACAGTAATCTTTTCTTGTGAAAGACCCTTTTGTATGAGGTCTTTTTTGACGGACTGAGAACATGTAAAAATATGGTTTGCCTTTTTAAACAGGGGGATGAGTATTCTTGGTGTTGTAAAATCATGGACAAAATGTGTCCATGGTTTCTTTAAAAAAGAAAGAATAATACCGGCCCTCACCGAGTTACTGTGGATAATATCAGGAGTACTCTGTTGTATGTATTTATTAATACCTCTTACTCCTTGATACAATTTTATGGGATGAAAAGGACGAAGTCGGGGGATGGGTATCTGAATACGTTCTGCTCTTTTTGGAAGTTTTGCCACGTAATTAGTACATTGTCCGCTACTGATGATTAAAAATTCTATTTCCTTTTGTAAGGTTGAGACAGTGTCGACCGTAAAAAGTTCTGCTCCACCAAGAAAATCTGCCGGATCAAGGATAAGTACTTTCATCAAAATTGAATGATTTTATTATCTTGATTTTCATAGATGAGACGGATTTCATGATCTGAAGATCCGCACTCAAGGGTAAAATTTGTAGCTCCTTTTGCACTCGTAATTTTTGTTCCTTTTTCTGAATGGAGATGATATTGGTAGAATGAAAGAATATTCTCTTCTTGGGATGCATAAAAAATAGTGTTTTTACCGCATGAAGCAATATGACGAAGAGAAGCTGAAAAGGGGAGTAGAGCGAATGTTTTTGATTGATTATTGAATTTCATCAGCTTATCGTCTGCCGAAATAATAGCAAGGTCAAATGGATACGATTGTAGAGTAATATCTGTTCCAGTAAAAATTCTCGTTTTTTTTCGTTTTTCTGTTTCAATGTAAAAAACCTCAGTATCTGTATAGAGAAAGAGATTTTTTTTATAGGGAATCATATTTGGATTCTGTATTCCAAAAAAACGAGTAATATGTTGCTTCTCTCCTTGTTCCGAAATGAAAAAGAGCTCACCCGTTTCATTAGAAAAGGAATATTTTTTCTCTTGGGTATTTTCGTGATATGAGGAGAGGGATTCTTCTTGCTTCCCTTTTGGTTCGATGTCTATCTCTCCTTTATCTCCGATTATCCGAGGAATTCTTTTGAGGTTTGGTATCCAAGAGGTAATTTTTCTCCATGGGAGAAGGAAGTTTTTACAGAGGGGGTAATATCCTGTTTTCTTGATACATATTTTTTTCTTTCCCCTTGGAATTTTCATGTGACAAGGATTCTCTCTGCAATCATATCGACGAAAATTTTCAACTGAAATCTGAAAAGGCACTTCTTCTTGTACAATAAGTTCACTTCTGTTTCCCCAAATCACCCAATACAGTATTCCTGAGAGAATGAAGAGGATAAAGATAACAAGTAAAAACTGTTTATTTTGACTCATCTCTCTTGAGAAAACTAAAAAATTTCTTTCTGCATATCATAAAAATGATGACAATATTTTCAACAAAATACAAAATTTTTTAAAAAATACACACACACTTCACACTATTGACCTTATATTCTTCACCGCGACTATGAATATAAAATCATTGTTTTTTTTTCCATTTATTGGCAAAATATTCCCCGATATTTACGGAACCGTGATTACTTTAGAAAACGTAACAAAGAGCTTTGGGAATAAAATTGCTGTAAAAAATCTCTCTATCACTGTTAAGAAAGGAGAGGTGTATGGATTTCTTGGTCCCAATGGTGCTGGAAAGACAACAACCATGAAAATGATTCTTGGACTTCTCTATCCAGATAAGGGGAATATCTCTCTTTTTCATGAAAAAGCGGGCACACTCGATGCTCGAAAAAAAATTGGGTTTTTACCAGAGTTTGCTCATTTTTATCAGCACCTCTCTGGTCGTGAATTTCTCCATTTTATTGGTGAAATTTTTCTTCTTCCGAAAAATAGTATTGAAAAAAGGACACGTTATCTTCTCAAGCTTGTTAATCTTCCCAGTGAGGCATATGATCGCCAAATAGGGACGTATTCTAAGGGGATGCAACAGCGTATTGGTATGGCTCAAGCACTTATGAATGATCCGCAAATCCTCTTTCTCGATGAACCAATGAGTGGACTTGATCCTATTGGAAGGCGGGAGATGAAGGAGATTATTCTCGCCATGAAAAAAGAAGAAAAAACAATATTCTTTAATTCTCACATTCTTTCTGATGCCGAAGAAATATGTGATCGAATTGGAATCATTCACCTTGGGCAACTTCTTCTTGATGGCTCTGTGTCTGATGTGGTTCCAAAAGGGAAAACTTTAGAAGATGTATTTATCGAAGTGGTCACTGGGAAGAAAATACCACTAAAATCAAAGAAATCAGTACAAAAGAAAAAAGAGACATCAAAAAGTGGGAAAGCTAAAAAAGTTCTCACTGAGAAAAAATCAACTCAGAAAAAAACTGCTAAAAAAATCACTCCAAAGAAAACACCTCCGAAGCCTCCCCTCAAGAAGAAGTCAAAAAAATCTGTAGTAAAAAAATCATCTTAACCTGCATACTTTATGAAAACTCTTTTTGCCCTTGTTCGTAATACATTCCGAGAGACTATCCGTGACCGAATTCTTTTAGTTATTGCTTTTTTTGGAGTCATTCTCATTGTTTCCACATTGTTTCTTTCCGCTATCTCTGTAAGACAGGATGAAAAAGTTCTCCTCGATCTTGGACTCGGACTTATAGATATATTTGGAATGCTTATTACTATTTTTGTCGGTACACAGCTTATTTTTCGAGAAGTTGATAAGCGGACGATTTTTGTTATTTTGAGTAAGCCAGTTACTCGTGCACATTTTCTTTTGTCGAAATTCTTTGGGCTTGGTGCAATTCTCCTCCTCATCACATCTGTTATGCTCTTTGTCTTTATGTTGGTGATTGGTTTTCAAACGGACTTGATTATCCATGATGATATTATCGGTTGTGCATTTATTGGAAAGCTTCTCTTGATTACTTTTTTTTCGTTCCTCTCATTTCTTTTGATGTTGGCATTAGTCATTTTCTTCAGTAGTTTTATGACTCCAGTTTTGGCAGCCTTTTCGAGTCTTACTGTGTTTGTTATTGGTCATCTTACTGATGATATTCGAATGTTTGCACAAAACCAGGTAAACGTATCTCCTGTATTTGAAAAAATTGCAGATGCTATTTATTTTGGTTTTCCAAATTTTTCAATTTTGAATGTAAAGAATTTTATTCTCAATGATATTCCTTTTACTGTTGCTGAGCTTTTTGCTGCTGCTGGAGGGGCTGTTGCATGGATGATACTCCTTCTCCTGCTAGGAACTTTCTTCTTCTCCCAACGAGAGTTCTAGTCTATGAAAATTTTTATTCGTATTTTTGGCACGGGACTCCTTCTGGTTCTTGCATGTGTGACAATATATTTTTCCCAAAAATATACCTGGTCTATTATAGAGAAGCATTTTTATGAACTCGGGAGTAATCCTGGATATATCCCAACAGGACAACAGGTTCGACCTGCTGTACTTGGGCTTGATCATTTTGTATCAGATTTATATTGGATACGTACAGTACAATATGCAGGAGGAAACTCTGGATCATTTCAATTTGACTCCCTTCCTGAATATATTGACCTCATTACTGATCTTGATCCTCATTTTGGGTTTGCATATCACTTTGGAGCTCTTACTTTTCCTCTTAATGAGGTCGCTATTGATAGAGTTGTACCTCTCCTGGAAAAAGGAATCAAGCTCAACAAAGATTCCAACCCAGAACTTCTTCCGCAAATGTATATCGACCTTGCTTTTCATAAGTATTATTATGAAGATGATCTCGATGGAGGTGCAGAAACATATGAATATTGTGCTAAAAATATTGAGGGATGCCCTCCATATGCAAAGAATGTAGCTGCTTTTTTGCGGGCAAAGGTCGGAAAACATGAAATTGCCCTTCAGCTTTGGCTCGGGAAAGTTTTTGATGAGGAGGAAAAAAGTAAAGAAGAGCTCGAACTCATTAGTCGGAAAATCGAAGAATCTTCAAAGCTGGTTGCTCTCACGTGTGCTGAAAAAAATTATGAAAAGAAATATGGCACTCCCATTTCTCAGCTTGATGATTTATTAAATGAACCGGTTCATCCTTGTGAAGGTTTTGTACGAATTAACCCAAAACTTCGCATGTATCTTCAGAAGGTATCTGCTGATTATGATCTTCAGGTTGTTTCTCCTCGAACATTGACATCACCCTACTCTCATAATCCTTTTCAATGGGATGCAGAAAACAATAAAATTTCTGCAAAGTATTGGCTCCAACATGATGAAAGAGCAAAGGAGAGGCTGGAGAAGAGGAAAAGAATGAAGAATGAAGAATGAAGAATTAATCGTTCATCGTTATTCTTCTTTTAAAACTGTGTCCAGACACCTGAACTGGTGGTTGTTAATTTTGGATATTTCGTATAGTACAAGGCTGTCCCATCTGAGAGTGTCATTCGAAAACAATAATCGGTGTCTACTGGGGCATTATTATTTTCAAGAACAAAATCCCATTCACCCCTGTTTCCTTCAGTAACAGCATTTGGATTTGCGGAGGTATTATTTTGTTCTTCGTATGTTTCTAATATGTTTGTTTGACTGTTTAAGAGTGATGCAGAGATAGTTGCTCCATCTGCTGGGGTGGCATTGTTGTAGCCTCTCCATATGCCACTTCCTGCAATACTATCGACATCTGTCCATGTTCCGATTGCAGAACAGTCCTCTCCTTGACCATACTGCAACTTGAGGGTTTCTCCCGATGCGAGGAGATCATCTCCTCCAACCTGAAGGGCAATACGAAGCCGAATCACTTCAGCATCATCGACTGCAGTCGTAAATGTATTTTCTGCTCTATGGGCAGCTGTTGGTTGAATGGCATCGGTATTTTTATAAAATCGGTAAGTGTCTTGATCAAGTGCTTGTCCTGATATAATCGTTCCCGAGGTATCAGCAAATGCAATAACTGCTACTTCTTCACTAGTATGGGCTCTATCAGCGGAAGGTCCATCTTCATCGATACTATTGTAATGGGTAGTAGTAGATGTTGCCGTGCCGGTATGCGTCACGGCATACCCTCCATTTCCTCCATCTTCTCCCATTTGGGCGACAAGAGTTACTTCTGGTACAGTCGAAAATGTTCCCGTGAAACTTGTTCCATATCCATTGGCACTACAACATGAGGTGACATCGCCCCCGAGAGAGGCGTCAAATTCAACATCGTTGTGTGTGCCATGTACGGTATCAAATGCGATATAATCGACATCTTCTGCAGCTTGATCACAAGCGGCAAAAGACCGATTGAGGGAGACTTCCATTCCGGTTGTTCCTGGTTCTGTACTGCGAGCTCCACCGCTCCCTCGTACATGAGAAGCAGTCCAGTCTGTATCATTTTCTGATGCAATGGTGTGAAGAACTGCTGGAGCGGCGTTAAAACTTGGAGAGAAGGTAACTGATGTGCCTGCGTTTTCAAAATTCCCATTACAATTATTTACTGATGTATTGATAGTGCCAGCAATAACTTTTGTTGTTCCCGTACCATTTCTGATGCTGTGCGAACCAGATTCCATGACCAGCCAATCAACAGTGGTTGTCGCTGTGAGGGATCCGGCCTCGTTGTCTACTTTAATCTGAAAGCTATTTGCTGTTTTATTTTTAATTCGGGGAAGTCTTTGAGTATCTGAATCTGGAGCATGACGGGGAGAGGCAACAACAACAATATCTGTGTATGAGTATCCAAGGGTAACAGTGCTCCAATTGTTATTAGTAAGATCAATGGTTCCATATTCTCCAATAACGGCATAGTTATCACCTGAACCGAGTGATAATTCTGGATATGCGGGGTAATTATCAAGAGCAGTTGCACCGGTGGTATCGTACAATCGAAAACAATATGTGGTACCTGTTGTCGCTTCCCGTGAAACCTGAAAACTATATTCGAGCTCCATAAAATTTAGAGGTGAAAGTGGTCCGAGACTCCCCGTTGTATCTGCTGTTTCTCGGCCTTCACCACTGATTCGCGTGTACTCTTCTGAATTTGCGAGGAGTCCCGCAGTGGTTGCTTGACCTTCGGTCATGTGAGATGAGGTAGTCATATCAAAGGCGTCGGAGGTATTTCCAACACCAGTCCACACAGAAATATCTGAACAGGAGTGCCTCTTTTTTCCATATTGGAGTTCATATGTTCGAGTGGTTGCTTCTGCATTTCCACCTGTATTGGCAACATTTATTCTGAGTCGGTATATATCTTCTTTTTCAGTCACACCTATTGCATTTGAATCCTCTGTTGCTAACCATCCACCAGATGTATTGATATCTGTTGTATCATCTCGCCAACGAAAGTGGAGTTGCTTTGTTATAGCACCAGTTACTGTTACTTCTGGATATACACTATATGTGTCGAGTGTTGATGCACCAGTGGTATCATAGAGTCGAAAACAATATTGAGACCCATTTGGTACACTTGATATGAGCTGAAAACTATATTCGAGTTCTGTAAAATTCGACTGAGTGAGAGGCCCAAGACTCCCCGTTGTATCTGCTGTTTCTCGGCCTTCACCACTGATTCGCGTGTACCCTT
>JANTGK010000058.1 GCA_024762935.1 Candidatus Peregrinibacteria bacterium
ATTACAAATTACAAATTACAAATTACAAATTACAAATTACAAATTACAAATTACAAATTACAAATTACAAATTACAAATTACAAATTACAAATTACTTGATTATCAAAATAGGGAGAGAAATTCAATAAAAACGTTGTCTCCTGAAGTTGCATTTTAAATTCGTAATAGCAGAGTAAAACTCTTTTTTGATAAAGAGGAAGTAGGCGTCGATGAAAGAATAGTCTCAAATTCCTCTGCGGACTTTCTTCTCGGCTTCGTGAGGCAGAGAAGTTGGAGGATGTTCTTCGGAAATACGGATAGGGAATTACGGAGTAAAAAATACTTTTCCTTTTTGCAGTACTTCTTCATGTTCGGCATTTTCTTGTGAACCGACAGTAAGGCCTCCGCCTGCCTGAAAGTAAATTTTTTCATTCTGATGAAGGAGTGTCCGGATGAGTATTGCAAATTCTCCAAAACCAGAATCATCAAGAAAACCAAAAGTGCCAAAGAAAATTCCTCTGTTGTGAGGCTCAAGTTCAGCAATTATTTCGCAGGCTCGTTTTTTGGGGCACCCAGATATAGAGCCACCCGGAAGGCAAGAAATGAGGGTGTCAATGGGTGAGAATTCTTGTTTTCGTTTCCCGGTAATTCGGGAGAGGGTATGCCACAACGTTGGGTTTTTTTGAATTTCTCTGAGAGCCTCCACTCTGATGGTTCCCGCTTGACATGTTTGACTGAGGTCGTTTCTCAGGAGGTCAGTAATCATGAGGAGCTCCGCCGCCTCTTTTTCAGAATTGAGGAGATTATTTTTTTGCTGATTATCTGCCTGAGAATTATTCTTTCTCGGTCGAGTTCCTTTGATGGGCTCTGTTGTGACGGTGTCACCAGAAAATCGAAGAAAAAGTTCAGGACTGAAAGAGAGAATATCAAAATCTTTTCCGGCAAAAAAAGCAGCATGAGGAGCTGGATTTTTTTTCAAATAATAGAGGAATAACTCCCTTGCATTCCCTGAAAACTCACCAGAGAATTGTCGGGTGAGGTTGAGTTGGTAGATTTCACCTTTGTAGATATTCGTAATGGTTTTTTTAAAGCCTTTTCGCCATATACTTTCAGAATGTGATTGTTTCAAATCGGGAAGTTTGAGGTTTTCATCGCTGAGGTCGATTTTTGATATTTGTATTATTTCTTTTTGAAATGCTTCGACTTCATCTGCTGCAGAATGGAAATGGATTTCTCCCGTTTCTCTATTTTCCGAAATCGAACGAGTATATGTTTTCCACTGAAACAGTGGTGTTTTTGGATTGGGTTTCGTTGGTATGTGCAATAGTTTTTTTCCGAGATCATAGGACAAAAACCCAACTCCACCGCTTTTAAAGGGGAAAGCACTTGAGCCTTTTTTTTGGGAGGGGCATTGTATTTTTTGGAGGTCGGTTCTTGCATTTGATGTGATGACTTGGGAGGCTCCGAAGCAAAGCGTCCAATATTTACCACTTCTAAAAAGCGCGAGATCCTGTTTTGGTACTCGTAAAAAGAGGTCAAAGAGAGTGGTATTCCCCAGATCTATTTTTGTACTGATCATCGTTTAAGAATTTTTCTGAAAAATTTTGCGAGCCGATATATTCTGTACCAATGACGAGAAAAGATAATATTCGATTCTTCTGCATATGTATGCACTGTTCCGCCAAATTTTCGTTTAAATTGTGTCACTCCAGATAAGGGGTGATTGGGATGATTTTCTGGTGTAATTCCCAGGAGATCAAATGTTGTGCACCCACGAGATTTTACCCATTTCATGGCTTCCCATTGGAGAAGGGTAGGGGCATTGAGTTCTCGAAACTCATTAGAACTCGCTCCATAGTAGTAATAGGCTTTGTTTTTTGATGCTATAAATATTCCTGCTGAAAGCCATATCCCATTTTTTTCTGCTACAAGAAGGGTTGCCTTCTCTTGCAGTGTATGAAAGAGTTTTTGGAAATATATTGAACTATGAGCAGAGAATCCATCTCGTTTGGCTGTAATCATTGAAAGATTTGCAAATTTTTGAAGGTCAGTCGATGAATGTACGATGACTCCAGATTTTTCTGCTTTGCGAATATGACGTCTGCATGTTTGTGAAAACTGGGCAAAAATCTCTTCTTCTGGAGGGGTAAGGGTAATGATTCGTGTTGCAGACGGGAAGTGTTGTCCATGCGAACGTACTACTGGAAATGGGGGTTGGACCATTCCTTGTGAGTCTGGAGCTATTCGGCAAAAAACAGCATGGTTTTTTATAGCAATAGGTGTGATTTCTTTCCAAAATTTTTTTGTTGGATTGCCTCGTTGAACTTCAAAAAAACAGTATCCGAAGGGAAGTTTTTTTTTCAGCACAATGGTGCCATCGACCACAAACGTCTCTCTACCGAGTGATTTTTGAAGATTTGCCCATGATTCTGATTGCCAGAGGTTCATGGGGGTAGAATAAAGAAGAAAGAGTAAAGAGGAAAGAGTAAAGAATAGAGAATAAAAATAAAGAAGGATCAGTTTTTAATACTGATTCAATACAAAGGAGCTTACAAAAAGATGGTCTATTTGTCTGAATCCTCAAACCAAGTGGGAACGAAGTTAATACATGGCTCATTTTCTACGCCATCATACTCCTTTCGCAATTTTCTCAGTACTTGAACAGAGACAACGAGGATATCATTGGCAAGTACAGAAGTCAATTCTGGTGCGTGAAGGAATTTTTTTAGAGAAATGGAGATATACTTTGGAGAGAGAATGCAAAAATACGGAATGTGGGAGATGGAATATTGTAAAGAGGTAGCTGAAGGAGCTATCTTGTGGATAGTTCCTGCTTTGGAATAATCAGATTATTGTCCGAACGCCCCCTGATCCCCCTCTTGGAATAAGAGGGGGAAGAATAGGATGGATCTATAAGACACCGTAGGAATTTTTTTTAAATACCCCCTCTCACTTCCCCTGCAAGGGGGAGGACGTTCCTGCTTCATTGATGAAAAAGTTTGAATGATTTTTATATATCGATAAGAGAAAAATTTTGGAGCGTCGAGAGCTTCGCAATAATATTTTGAAAATCTCCCCTAAACCCATTCTCAAAAGAGAGATGGAACTTAAGATCGTCAAGACGTGTAGAGGGCTTGAAATCTCTGCGATTTTTTGGTATTCTACAGAGATAAAATTCATGCAACACAAACAAAAAAAAAGAAACGGCAAATTTATGGTTCTTGTAGGTGTATTTTTACTCCTTCTTGTTCCGGTGACAAAAGGGGACAAATTAGATGCACTTTTACAAAAAGATAAAGAATCTGATCGTATTGAGGCAGAATATCTTGAGTATATGGAATCACTTCCTGATGATTTTTATACGAATCAACAAAAGGACCTCAGTCGTATAGCAAGTATCAGAAATGATATTGAATCTGAGCTTACTCAATTTGATTCATCAAAGAAAATATCTGAAGAAGCGCAAGAGAAACTTGATGCTTTACAGTCACAAATTGGGACACTTACAGGGCAACTCATGGCTCTTGATATATCTATTGACGTCACCAAAAAAGAACTCACAGCGATAAAAATGCAAATCAACAAACGAATTTCTGATTTAAAATTTCTTTCTGAGCAACTTGATATTATTGAGGTAGAAATGGAGGTTCAGAAGAAGACTATTGTCTCTTTTTTTCGTCTTTTACAATTTGAAGATGAAGAGTTTGGGATTTCTGATGAAACAAGAAATATTCTTCAAATACTCCTTTCGGATAATTCTTTTTCTTATAATTATTGGGAACAGCAGCAGATTATCGCCCTTGATCAGATTGGGAGAAAGGTCCTTCATAAGTTTGAGCAATCACAAATAGAACTCACACAGCTGAAAAAAACCGTATCTGATGAGAATATACAACTCAGTCGGCTTGAAGAACAGAGAACCAAGGAGGAGGAAAGACTTGATCAGCAAAAATATTCCAGCTCTCTTTTGAAGAGAAGTGCTGAGAACAATCAAGAAAAGTTTGAGGAGCTCTTAGAAAAAGCACGAGAAGATATGCGTAAGAGCGCATATACTATTGCGTCACTCCAAGAGAATAAAGATCTCCTTCGAGAGAAGATGGATCTTTTGGAAAAACAATATCGTCAAGATCGATTGCAAGAGGCTGAGCAGAGAAAGCTTAAAAATGAACAGCAAGAAATACAATATAGTCGGGGGGATGCATTTCTTGCAGAAGATCAAGATGAGAAGATGTTCTCATGGCCTGTTGCTCCAAAGAAAGGTATATCAGCATTCTTTCACGATAAGAGTTATAAAAATTATTTCAAAATGGAACATAATGCCATTGATATCCCTACTCCTCAGGGGTCGGAAGTGCATGCACCTGCTCTTGGATATGTCTATGAGGTAAATGATAATGGAATGGGGTATAGCACACTTATTCTCGTGCATCGGAACAATTTTATGACGGTTTATGGACATGTGTCTGGATTTTTAGTGAAAGAGGGGCAGCTCGTTCGAGAGGGTGATGCTATCGCACTTTCTGGCGGAATGCCTGGCACAAAAGGCGCAGGTCTCATGACAACAGGCCCTCATCTCCATTTTGAGGTTTTTAAAGATGGTGAGCATGTAGATCCTCTTTTGTATCTTCCAGAATTAAAAACACAAATAAATAAAACAAAAACCCATTGATTTCTTTCTTTCTATGAAAATTTCTACATCATTACGGAATATTGCCTTCATCAACGCTGCTGTCGCTGTTGTGGGGGGAATGGCACTATATCTTACTGATGTCAAACAAGAGTATCTGCCAGCAGCTCTACTGACATCTCCTGATGCTGGATTTTATCTTTGGTATGTTCGTGATGATGTAAATGATCAGCGATGGGATATTCCGAACCAAGTCGGAAGTACTGCTGAGCTTCCCCTCGGAATAACTGCGAATGGCGACGTTCTTGATGGGCTTCCTATGGACAGTATAGAATTCAAAATAACGGGTATACCAGATTTTTTGCAATATGATGCGGTTTCTAGTTTCCCTGGGTTTCATGTTGATGCCATTTCAACAGCTGGGCAAATAGCGGGGACTTCTGATGTCACCGTGTACATAGCACCAGAGGAATATCCTGAGGTAAATGGTATACCCGGTGGACCATCTGATCTGAATGAGATTGGTGACCTTATTACAGAAACTGATGAGATTCTTCGGATTCGATTTGCTATTGTGGATTCACCGAGAGTTGTTGCTCCTGCACAAATTACCGCTACTCTTACTGCGCGTGATGGAGAATTTACTCGTTACAGTGTTGATGGTAACCCATCTCTTCCTGGGGACGATAACCCCGGATCGATTGAAATATATCCAATGATATCAGGTGGAAGCGTGCAGGTCATATCAACCGTTGCAGAACAAAATAATCACATTCGTATAAATTTTTCTGTTCCTGTTCTTCCGGGTGGAGGACTGGAAGGATCTGAAAATCCATACAATTATTATGTTTATAAGTGTGACTTGAGTGTGCCAACTCCAGTGAGCAGTGACCCGAATATTGATGATGTGAATGCGTGTCGCACAAAGTCACAAGACAGCGTTGTTGAGCCTGGTGAGGCGATTACCGCTACTCGTGATTCAGATAGTTTTTACAGTGTTGTCATTGAAACAGATCCACTCGCACCTCTTCAAGAAGGGGCATTCTATATTATCCGAATTGATAATGTTTCGAACGATACTTCTGAGCTTTCTATTCCGGCAGAAGGAATTTTTTCTCAAATGTTCCAGTTTAGTGGGTATCCAAGTGTAGAAACAGTGACTGCTACAGATACTGATACACTTCTTGTTGAGTTTTCATCTCCCGTGTGTGCTTCTGCAACAGAAAATGGAGCAGAAAATATGGCAAACTACGAACTTTTTGTTTGTAATCAGTCGACGACGATTGCTGAATGTATAGAAAAAAATTCAAATGACGAAGATCAGATTTCTGTTACTAATGCAGAATTTGATGGACTCAGTACTGTTACGCTCACGACTCAGGCACAGGTCCCCGATGCATGGTATATTTTGAAGATAAAAAATGTTGCTAACGAAAGCTGCAATGTTGAATCTGGTATTCCGAGTATGCCGCAATATTATAGTCCTGAGTTTCAGGGATTTGGTGGGAGTGGTGTAACACCTCCTCCTGATTCAACAGGTGGAACTCTTTCTATTGGTCTTTCGAATACAACAGGTCTTCATCTTCCATGGCGAGAAGTGATAACACTATATCCGAATGGTGGAGTGGCACCATTTACATGGGAAGTCGTTCCAGCTGATGCCGGAACAATAGATGATTCAGATGTGAATAATATCGTTTTTGCACCAAAGTTGGTGAGTGAGACAGGGGAGCCAATTCATGATGAGCGAGATGTCATTATTCGTGTATCAGATGCTGATGGTGCTACATCAGAAATTCCTCTTCATATCATGCGTCGTGGTGATCTTGGCGGAACAGTTCCCCTGTTTTTGGATAAAACGGATGTTCAAGATGTAAATGATATTTCTGCTGGGTGGAAACGTTAAATATCTTCTTCACATGAAAAAAGTAATTCTTCCTCTGTTGGCTCTTATTCTCCTTGCTGGATGTGGGGGGACGAAAAATCCTCTTACAGCAGGTAACGATGTGCCTCCTCACGATACGTCAGAAGAAGAAAATAGCGTTTCTCAACTCCCAAAAAAAAATATGGAGTCAGAAGCAAAAGAGAAAGTATCACTCGAAGGAACAACTCGGTTTTCTTTTGCTGGAGAGAAGACCGTCATTCTTGAAACTGGTAAGGAAAAAGAAATATTTGTTCAGGTGACACCAAAATATGAACCGGTGACTTCTTTACAGGTGAAGCTTCTTTTTGATCCTCAAAAAATAACGGTTACACGAGTACTTCCTGATGCAAGAATAACACCCCTTCAAAAGACCATTGATGATACAAAAGGAATCGTAGATTTTATTGCTGCTGCTCCTGATGGAGTTTTTGGAGAGAATGTTCCTTTGTTTTCATTGTATGTGCAGGCAGTGCCAAACGCACCAAAAGGGGAAACAGCCCTCCGTTTTGATCCTTCTTCTGTTCGAGCTCTTCTCCCAGATGCAGAGAATACCGATACTGCTCTTCATGAAGATATGCCGACATTGATTCTTTCTGTCCTCTAG
>JANTGK010000059.1 GCA_024762935.1 Candidatus Peregrinibacteria bacterium
CCACGAGAACTCGATTCATCGTAGGACGGAAGAGGTGACTGAAAAAAGAAAAAATAAAAACAAAAGGGCACCCCCAAGAGGGTGTTTTTTTGTATATCAAAAATCTGATATAATGCAGACAGATGTATTCTTTTTATCATGAAAATTTATCTTGGAGCAGATCATGGAGGATTTGCATTAAAAGAGGTTATTAAGGCATTTTTGCTGCATCAGGAGATTGATATTGAAGATCTTGGAACCGATTCAGAGGAATCAGTAGATTATCCTCAATTTGGGAGAGCAGTTGCTGAAGCTGTTGTAAATGAGTCCAACACTTTGGGGATCGTTATTTGTGGCACTGGTATTGGAATTTCTATTGCAGCCAATAAAGTGAGGGGTGCCCGTGCAGCTCTTTGTACAACCTCGACACATGCAAGGCTCGCTCGGGAACACAACAATGCAAACATTCTTAGTCTCGGTGGTCGAATGACAGGAGCAGAACTCGCAAAAGATATTGTTCATACTTTTCTTCATACTGATTTTGAAGGAGGAAGACACGAAATGAGGGTTGGTCAGATTAGTAAAATGGAAGAATGAAAATAGATTTTTTCCCTATTTTTGGGTGGGTCGGTATGATTTTTATTCTTCTTGCTTATTTTTTGGTAAGTTTTGAATTTTTTGTATTGAATAGCATTGTTCCTATTCTTCTGAATCTTTTTGGATCCTGCTTGTTAGCACTTGATGTACTGAAAAGAAGGGCCTTTGCTGTATTAACACTCGAAATCATATGGGCAGGCATTGCGCTTGTTTCACTCGTAAAAGTATTACAATAACGATATAATGGTAGCAGTGTTCTTAGTTTCCATACCTACTGTTTTATTTTTCATTATTTATTTCTCACTATGCCTGCTGTAAAAATATTCCCATCTCTTCTCTCTGCTGATTTTGGAAATCTTCAGGCAGATGTTCATCGAACTGAAGATTGTGTTGATGGTTTTCATTTTGATGTGATGGACGGGCAATTTGTTCCGAATCTTACAGTAGGAGCACCTGTGCTACGCTGTATAAAATCAAAGCGTCCGTTTGACGTTCATCTCATGGTAGAAAAACCAGATATCCTGTTAAAGGATTTTTCAGATGCAGGTGCTGCAGCTGTTTCTGTTCATTTTGAAACGTGCCCTCATCTTCATCGTACTATTGAGATGATTCATGAACTTGGAATGGCAGCGGGGGTTGCTATAAACCCAGCAACAAGCTTTCAGGCTGCGTACGAGGCCATAAGAATGGCAGATTTTGTTTTAATCATGAGCGTGAATCCTGGATTTTCAGGGCAGAGTTTTATTCCAGAGGTTCTGGGGAAAGTTCGAAAGATTCGCGCAGAATTTCCACAGAAAGATATTCAAATTGATGGAGGAATAAACGATCAAACCATACATCTCGTTTTAGAAGCAGGGGCAAATTGGATTGTTTCGGGGTCATATTTCTGGAACGCAAAAGATACAAAAGCTGTTGCAAGCATATTAAGAGGAGATTGATTTCCTTGTATTTTTTTCTCATACTATGCGTACCTTCTGACGATGTTTGAAATCTGCGAAAGAAATAGTTGCTGAGGCATGGCACATTACAGTAGAACACAGAAATGTTCTCTTCCGTTTTGGTTTTATACCTTCTTTTTTTTCAATTCTTGTAACAGGTTGGTATGTTTTTTATCAGGTTCAGGCATTCCGATATTCCCCTTTTTTTTCAGAAGAACACAGTGACTTTCTGATTCCTTTTTTGCTGAAGGTCCTCGATATTCTTGGTGCAGATTCTCGTATTATGACTCTGTCGATTATCCTTCTTATTTTTATTCTTTTGGGATGGTTTTTTGCTCCAATGCTTTGTCAGGGGGCTATTGCCCATTTAGTGGCACAAGCACGATCTGGAAGAAAAATGGAGCGAGGGTTCTTTAATGCATTTTTTCGATTTTTTCCTCTTCTTGAAATCACCGTATTAAAAAGAGGAATGCAGCCAGTTTCATTCTTTACAGAGTTTTCTTTCGTGGGGCGTCATCTTCCCGGTACAGTCCCTCTTGTTTCTCCAATACTGATTTTTTTTGTAGTACTTGGGCTTATTGTGCTTTTTTTCTGCTCATTTACTACACAGGCTATTATTCTTCGGGATATGAAATTTACTGGTGCTATAGGTATGTCGTTTCGGGTTGTTGTTGAGAATTTTGCAAAAACATTAAAGATTCTTGTTCTTTTTCTTCTTGTTGAGTTGCGGGTACTGGTAAATATCCTTGTTGTTTTTACTGTTCCAATTGTCGTGGTAAGCGTTACTGGTCTGTTTGCTCAGTTTCTCTCAGATCAAGCTGGCATTATTATTGCTATTGTTATTCTCATTGTATTAGTTCTTATGGCAGCGTACCTAACAGGTATTCTTTTTGTTTTTTCTGAGGCCATTTGGACTATTGCTTTTCTTGAATTTATCCAAATAATTGATGAGAAAGATGCAGACGATAAGGAGCTTCGGAAGCCAATTGGTGAAACGGCTTCGTATTCTTCCTCTATAGAAAATTCATGAAAACCGGTTTTGTCGTTATCGGTTCTGGAATTGCAGGGATGTCTGCAGCGATTCATCTTTCTGGATTGTCAGAAGTCATCCTTATCTCAAAAACAAATCTTATTTCTGGGTCGACTGCCTTAGCACAAGGAGGTATTGCTGCAGTAAAAAGTCATGCTACAACAAAGCAAGACCATATTGCAGATACTTTACATGCAGGACTTGGTATTAATAATAAAGATGCGGTAGAACTTCTCGTTTCACGGTCAGGGGCAGCCCTTGAATTTCTTCAAAAAAATGGTGTTGTTTTCGATGAAACAATGCATACGGAAGCAGGTCATAGTGAGGCACGTATTTGGCATATATCTGATCAAACGGGATTATATATTGCAAAGGCACTAGCAGAAAAAGTTCGTACTATTCCAGCGATAACAGTTCTTGAGAACGCTTTTGCAGTTGACCTTTTACTGCAAGATGGGGCTGTTCATGGGGTTGAGATTTATCATGGAGGGGAAATCAAAAGGATTCACGCATTAAAGACAATAATGGCGACTGGTGGTGCTGGACAAATGTATGCAGAAACAACAAATCCAATTGAGTCTACGGGCGATGGCATTGCTATGGGTGTGCGTGCGGGGGCAAAGCTGAGTGATATGGAATTTGTTCAATTTCATCCTACTGCATTGGCCACCGATGAATCTCCAGTGTTTTTGCTTTCTGAGGCACTAAGAGGGGAGGGGGCAAAAGTAGTTAATGGAGCTGATGAGGATATATGCAATGCACTTCTTCCTCGAGATGAGCTTTCTCGAATTATTTTTAGACGCGAAACTCAAGAAACTGTTTATTTAAGTCTTCGACATAAAACGAATGATTTTTGGAGTGAGAGATTTCCAAATATTTTTAAAAAATTACAAGAATATGGTCTTTCGGCAGAGCGAGATCTTATTCCTATTCTTCCTGCTGCTCATTTTTTTTCTGGTGGACTAAAAATAGATTTACGAGGGCGGACAACTGTTGGCAATCTGTCTGCAATTGGTGAAGTAGCATGCAGTGGCGTGCATGGTGCTAATCGTCTCGCAAGTAATTCCTTATTAGAAGCGTTGGTGTTTTCTGAGCAGGTTTTTCTGGATTATGCTTCACAAGTAAAACAAGGGGTAATGCCGCATGCACCGCTCGATGGGCATTTTGAAACATCGGAATTTAAAGATAGTACTGCAGAAGATTGTAAAATTCAGAAGGCAATTCAGAATATCAGTTGGAAAAAAATCGGTATTCTTCGATCAAAAAAAAGTCTCGATGAAGCACTCTATAGTCTTTCACGATTAGAACCGATTGGAACAGAAACAAAAAATCTTCTTGCTGTTGCCATTTTTGTAGCCGAAGCAGCAAAAAAAAGAGGGGAATCTCTCGGGTGTCATCATCTTTCACTCTAGGGAATGAGAAAAAAAATAAGGAGATGGCTTGAGATTGTCGGTGGTATTGTTTTGATTTTGGTGGGTATTGCCGGTTTATTTCTCCCTTTTTTACAGGGTATTTTATTTATTATGGGAGGGATAATGCTTATCTCCCCATATCATGGAAAAAAAATGATAAAGAAAGGGAAACAGTGGTGGAAACGTATTCGAAAATAGGGGGCAATAAGGAGGAGGGATGTAGGTAGATGGGAAAATTTTTTAAAACACTATGAATGGAAATTTATTTGTCATCGGTACACCAATAGGAAACCTTGGAGATATGACACAAAGGGGTATAGAAACCCTAAACAATGTTGATATTATTGCTGCAGAAGACACACGGCATGCAAAGAAACTTCTTCAACGATATGAAGTATTAACTCCTACTGTTTCTTTTCATCAACATACGAAACCAGAGAAAATCCTTTCTCTTTTGGGAGATGGAAAAAATGTAGCACTCATATCTGATGCAGGAACTCCTGGGATTTCTGACCCAGGAACAAATCTCATCTCTTTTGCTATTAATCAAGGAATAACAGTAATACCCATTCCTGGTCCCTCAGCTCTTATTACAGCTCTTTGTGCTAGTGGTCTTCCAACAAATCATTTTGAATTTTTTGGATTTTTACCACAAAAAAAAGGGCGTCAAACATTTTTTAAGAATCTGATAGATTGCAAACATACTGCAATCTTTTACGAATCGACACATCGGATTGAAAAGTGCCTCAAAGAGCTTGATGAGTTTCTTCCAGAGAGAACAATAGTTCTAGGTCGTGAGCTCACAAAAATATATGAAGAATTTTTGCGAGGAACAGCCTCAGAAATTTTACATACTTTTGAAATGTTTCCAGAAAAGAAGAAAGGGGAGTTTGTTCTTTTAGTGGGCGCAAAATAAAAACATTATTTTCCGTTCCTTTTTTTAAGGTCTATAATTTTTAGTTGTCTTCTTTTTTTCCCATTCCATATTTGAATTTCTCCAGTGACAAGGGCATCAAATGTGTCTCCCCAGTATTTTTCTGGTAATAAATCTGTAAATCGAAAAGCTATGAAAGCAATAGACGTATTTCCTGAAAGAATTTCTCCAGAGAGATGTGTTTTCTCTGCTCCAACACTTCGGATACTTTTGAACGATATGTCCTGGAGATAAAACAGCGCTGGGGGATTACCTGCCCCAAAAGGCTCTGCTTGAAAGAGTTGTTCAAAATCTTTTTTATAAAAATCTTCTACGTCAGTCTGAAAATCAGCAATGAGAATTGGGGCTAGGGGTATTCCTTCTCTTTCTCTTTCTACAATTTGAGAAAAATTTTTCTCAAATTTTTTCAAATTTTCTTTTGGTATAGAAAAACCAGCAGCCTGCGCATGTCCACCATGACCATTGAGAAGATGTGTAATTTCCTTGAGTCCATCTGCGAGATGAAAATCATCTGGTCCTCGACAACTTGCAGTGAGAGTTTCAGGCTCAAGAGATTGAGAAAATATTATTGTTGGTCTGGCATATTTTTCTGAGAGACGTGCTGCTATGAGTCCAGCAATACCAGAGAAAAAATCTTCATGAAAGAGAGAAATGATAGGACTTTTTGTATCTACCTTTGTCTCTGCAAGTTCGTATAGTGTGCTCGTTACTTCTTTGCGTTGATTATTGAGCTCTTCTAATTCTTGTGCAGCGGAAGCATCTCCGAGAAGAAGTTTTAATGCTATGTGTGGATGTGCCATTCTACCAGCCGCGTTGAGCCGTGGTGCCAAGAAGAAAGCAATTGTTTCTGCTGTTACTGATTCTGGCTTAATGTTTGCTGTATTGAGAAGTTCTTGTATTCCCGGATGGTTTGTTGTTCTGATATGTTGGAGTCCAATACTTGTAAGAGTTCTATTTTGTCCTGTGAGATTTCCAACGTCTGCCACTGTTCCCAGTACTGCTAGTTCTGCAAGTTTTGTGAGGATGGAGTTGATATTTTCATGGGGGAATACTTCTTCCAAGAGATATTTTCCGAGAAAAAAAGCAACGCCGGCACCTGTTAAGTCCCATGTGTCATCAGTAGGCTTTCCTCGGTGAGGATGAATAACAGAAACAGCTGGAGGAAGGTGTTTTGGAAGGGTATGATGATCTGTAATAATCGTATCAATACCAAGAGTATTCCCATATTTGATTGCTTCTGCATTACTGCTTCCACAATCGACGGTAATAAGAAGTGTGATATTCTTTTTCTTTGCCTCATCATACACCTGCTGGGCAAGTCCATATCCATCTGTCCGAGAGGGAAGCTGAATACGTGGATGAATACCAATTGCTTTGAGAGAAAAATACAGGGTTGCTGCTCCACTGGCACCATCAAGATCAAAATCTCCAAAAATGAGTATCTTTTCGTTGTTATTTTTTGCTTGAAGAATCCGTTGTCCAGCGACCTTCATTCCCGGTATTTTTTTTGGATCTGCAAGGTCTTCAATACGAGGTGGTGCTAGAAAGTGGTTGGAATATCCTCTTATTCTTTGAAATGCGTCAAAAAGAGATTCACCAGATTTTCTTTCTCCACGGAATTTCCATGCTTTGCCGCTTAAAGAGAGTCTGTTATCCATTGGCATGAGTGTAGCGTGAATGAAGCTGAGAAGAAACCATTTTGCCGCACCCGAAAACGGGTACGCCAAAATACCTTCCGGGGGATACTCCGCTCCGCTCCGTGTCGCTCTCGCTCTACAAAAAGCTTCGCACTGGCTCCGCTTTTCAGTCGCTCGGCTCTCGAACCCCTTTTTGT
>JANTGK010000060.1 GCA_024762935.1 Candidatus Peregrinibacteria bacterium
ACTCTTTGGGGTAAAAAAGTTTGAATATTATTTTCTTGTTTCCATTCTTTCTTGTGAAAAAACGGGAACTTTCGCAGAATGTTCTCGTTTTTTTAAACATGTATGAAAGTGGGAGATGAATTTGAGGTTGAAGTGCTGAGCCTTTCGCCTACTGGTGATGGGGTTGTAAAAATCGACGGGAAGGTTCTTTTTCTTCCTCTGAGTGTAATTGGTCAGGTTGTTCGGGGGAGAGTTATTCGGCGAAAGAAAAAAGTCTTTTTTGGTGAGATTCTGGAGATTGTAAAAAAATCTTCAGATGAAGTCAGTGCTCTAGATCCAGAATTTCCACTTCATGGAGGGGCTCCATGGCAATGTATTTCATACAAGTCACAACTGAAGTGGAAGCAGCAATTTGTTATCGATGCCTTTGAAAGAATCGGAGGAATTGCAAACCCTCCTGTTGAAGATATTGTTCCGAGTCCTACCACTGAGCGATATCGAAATAAAATGGAATTTTCGTTCGGCTTTTCTCGAATGAGAACAGAAACCGCTGAAGACGGCACGAAAACACATTTTGATGAAGATCCAGGTTTAGGGCTTCACAAAAGGGGGAATTGGCGTGAGATTGTACGAATCAGTGATACTTGTCTCACCACAAAGGAAGTAATTGAGATTAAAAATATGGTTGAAGAATTTGCTCTCACCAGTAAAGAGTCCGTCTGGAATCCAATTCAGAGTGTTGGGTTTTGGCGTCACCTGACCATTCGGCAGTCTACTCGAACACGAGAGATTCTTCTCAATATTCAGGTAGCAAAAAAAATGCCAGATGAATTCTGGAAACCATTGATAGGGCTCCTTCAAAAAAAGTTTTCAGATCATACAAAACAAAAACCTCACATTGTAGGAATAACCGTTACTGTTTTTTCTGGTGTTTCTGTTGCACCTCCAAATACACCGATATCTATGCTTTTTGGTCGAGATTATTTTTTTGAGGAATTTTGTAATTTACAGTTTAAGATTAGTACAAATGCATTTTTTCAGGTAAATACTTCTTCAGCCGAGAAGTTAGTCGATACCATATCTGAATTTGCTCAGCTTAATGGAGATGAAAATGTTCTCGATCTTTTTTGCGGAACAGGGACTCTTGGTTTGGCAGTGGCAGGACAATCAAAGTCCGTGACCGGAATTGAGATTGTGGAATCAGCTGTTCGTGATGCACGAGAAAATGCATCAAGAAATAATGTAGAAAATGAACAATTTTTAGCGGGACCAGTAGAGGTTCTTCTTCCTGAGCTTTTAGCAAAGAAATCGTTTGATGCTGTTATTGTTGACCCTCCTCGTGCTGGGCTTCCAAAAAAGGCACGAAAAATTTTAGCAAACATTCCGGTTCGGAAGATGGTTTTAGTTTCATGTAATCCAGCAACGCTTGCCCGAGATCTCCTTGAAATTGCACCATTTGGATGGGAACTAAAAAAAGCCAGACCACATGACCTTTTTCCACACACACCTCATGTGGAGACAGTGGCGGTTCTTGAGAGAAGATAATGGCTATTATTGTTTGTGGTAGCCATATTTCATTCTCTATTATAAATTTTGAAATTGATTAATCTGCTCCCTTTCCCTGAAGGACAACCCATATTGTTTTGAGAAAAATTTTGAGATCAAGCCAGAAAGACCAGTTTTCAAGATAGTAGGTGTCGAGTCGTATTTCTTCCTCAAAACTGAGATCACTTCGTCCAGATACTTGAGCAAGTCCCGTGATGCCTGGCTTAATAGAAAGAATACGTGTTTTTTCAGGAGAAAATTTCTGAATTTCTTCCGGGAGATGGGGGCGGGATCCAATCAAGGACATTTCTCCTCGAAGAACATTCCAAAGTTGTGGGAGTTCATCGAGACTAAATCTTCGGAGAAATTTTCCAAAAATTGTTACACGTGGATCATTTTTTATTTTAAAAAATGGACTATCATTACGATGATTCATTTTTTGGAGAGAATTTTTTAGAGTTTCTGCATTCTGAATCATAGATCGAAATTTCCAGAGGGTGAATTCTTCTCCATACCGACCTATTCTCTTTGAACCATAGAGTACAGGTCCACGAGAAGTAATTCGTACTCCGATTCCAAGGAGAAGAAGAAGAGGAAACAGGAGGATAAAACAAAGAATTGATCCCAAAATATCAAGTGATCGTTTGAATATTTGACCCCATCCAGAGAGAGCCGCTGGAGTGGGACGGAGAACAGGAACTCCTCCAAAGACCTGAAGGTCCATTCGTGCAAATACTTCTGATGAACTGGGGATAAATCGAAAGACCTTATGTTCTCGATGACATTTATCACGAAGTCTTTTTTCTTGTTGAGGTGGTAGGTTTCCCTCAATATGCCATATTTCATCGACAGCATCTGACGAAAAATCATCCTTGGGGTTGTATCCATCGACGACAAGAAATTCTGGAGTGGTATGAATGATTTTTGTAAATGCAGCCCTATTTTTTTCACTTCCTAAAAGCACTATTCGTGAAACCCCCTTCCCTCTCTTCCAGCAAGAAATCTGGATTATTCGCATAAGAAATCGGAATAGTATTATCAGGAGAACGATAAAAACCATAGCTTGTGCGAGCATGATACGAGAGAAAATAACCTCCCGGTACAAAAGAGTGTAAAAACTAATAATTGACATTCCCCAAAAAAGGGAGGAGAGGAGGATTCGAGGTATTTCTTTGCTCCAATTAAACTCCTCGGGGAAACGGTATGCGCCAAGGGTTGCCGCAATACAGAGGTACCCAATACTGGTATAAAATGAAAAGGGAAGAAAAAATGATGGATCTGGAATAAACTTCGGATCAAACCATGAGTGAAGTCCAGGAACAAGATCTGTGATAGGGCGAATCATACGAGCGAGCCACCAGGCACTGATTGCTGCAGTAAAATCTGTGGGAATTTTTGCCAGTGTGAAATACATCTCACTTCGTTTCATAGTCCAAGTATGCCAGAGGCAAGGAACAAGATGAAGCCTTTGTATTGTGCCTTTTAAATAGTTAATTTTTATGGATTTTCCTTACATGAGAGAAGTGGGAAGAGCTCTGAGCCCAAGGAAAGGGGTACCATTTGAAAAATGAGGAATTAAAAATTAAAAATTTATAGTATCATGTACTCATGAAAAAAATCGTTGTCATAAAACTTGGTACAAATGCAATTCTCGATGGGAATGGAGATGTTGATAACATTGTTTTGAAAAATCTTGCAAAAGGTGTTTTTGAATTGAGGGAACAAGGTTTTGATGTGGTCATTGTTTCTTCTGGTGCGGTTGCTGCTGCTAGATCGGAGTTTGATTCACAAAAAATCAAACAGATCTCAAAGACTGAATTGACACAAATCAGAAGTGCTGTTGGGCAACCACGACTTATGAAGCAGTTTCGTCATATTTTTAAGAATTACAACATTCCTGTCGCACAAGGGCTTGTCACACGGTCAGATTTTGCTGATCGGTCGCGACAACTTTCTATGCGAAATATTATTCACAAGATGCTCTCTGGAGGGATACTTCCGATAATGAATGAGAATGATTTTTTGACGCCAGAAGAACTCGATTTTTCTGATAACGACCAATTGGCTGGTTTTATAGCAGGGATGCTTCAGGCGGATAAACTGATTATTCTCAGTAATGTGTCCGGCCTCTTTTCATGTCATCCCGAATCTCCTGGTGCTCAAAAGATAGATGTTGTTTCAGAGATTACTCCTGAAATAGAGCAATGTGTTTCTCAGAAAAGATCTACTCATGGTCTGGGAGGGATGCAGAGCAAGATTGATACCGCAAGAGTCCTGAGTCAGTTGGGCATAGAGATGGTTCTTGCGGGGAGTCGCGAAGAAGATATTCTTCAGAAAATTTTCAGAGAAGAACCAGTTGGCACGCATTTTGTAACCAGTCGGACAAAAAAACAATCTGGTATTCGTGTATGGCTTGCTTCTGGAGCATCAACAAAAGGAAGGATTTTTCTTAATTGTCCTTTAGAGAAGATATTTCACAACAAAAAAACAGGAGTATCACTTCTTGGGGTTGGTATACGAATGGTAAAGGGAGACTTTCATGCAGGAGATGCTATTGATATTATTTCAGAAAAAGGAGGAAGTGTTGGTCGGGGAGTGGCAAAAATCTCCTCACAAGAAATGAAGCTTATTCTTCAAAGTGATGATATTCGAGGAAAAGTGTTTGTTCATGCAGATTCTCTTTTTTTACACTAGAGAGCTTCGAGGAATGCACGGGACTTCTCCTCTTTTATGAGCTGAGTTTTTCATGAGAGAGAGTACTCTTTCTTCTTTTTTGGTGGTGGGAGTGAATGATTCGTTTCCTTCCATTTTCTGAAGAATGCTATCGAGTTCTGGATATGAGAGTCCCAGTTCTTTTTCATCAGTATGTCCCAAATAGAGCTCTGCTGAAGGAGGTTTTGTGTGTATGTTCTGGGGCAGTTGAAGATGTTGTGCAAGCTGAAAGACTTCTGTTTTCCAGACTTCTCCGAGCACTTCTATATCTACCCCTCCATCTCCATATTTTGTAAAAAAGCCAGTGAGAATTTCTGTTTTATTACTTGTCCCTAGAACAATGCCATTGTTTTCATTTGCGAGGGCGTAGAGGAGGATCATTCGAACTCTTGCCATAATATTTCCTTTTGTCATTTGTTTCTGAGTGAATGGGAGATGAAAGAATTTTTCACAAAAAGGAGATATTTCAATTTCTTGAGACGGGATGTGAAGTTGCTCAGACACCTGCCTTGCATCAGAGAGGTTTTCATCGCTCGAAAAATCTTGATGTGGCATACGAAGAGCAAGGATATTTTCATGACCGAGAGCTTGTACCGCAATGGCAGCTGTAACAGCAGAATCAACACCACCAGAAATGCCAAGAACTGCCTTTTCTATATGTGCGGATTGAAAATATTTTTGAAGATTTTGTACAAGGATACTGCTCAAGTTTCTCATGATTGTTTCAGAAAAATTTCAGTAAAAGTATTACTGATTTTCTTTTTTTGTGAAAGTCAGTACAAGTTTGTAAAAATTTCTTGAGTCATTCTCTTTTTTTGTGATATTATGGGGGTGATGAAAAAAATGACTTGGTATTTTGGCTTTTTCTTTTACGCCTAGGGGCGTGAGAATTGCCTATATCTAAGCAGTTTTCTAATCGCCCTAAATAATTTAGAGTGATTTTTTTATTTATTTTTACAAATGTCTGTTACAGGAAAACTTATCCGAATGGAGAGAATTATTGATCGGAATACAGGAAGAACAATAATCGTCCCCATGGATCATGGAGTGAGCGATGGTCCTATTCCTGGTCTTACTGACATGGGGCGCACTGTTGATGCCGTTGCGAGTGGGGGTGCAAATGCCGTTCTTGGTCATATTGGACTTCCTCTTCATGGACATCGTCATCATGGGAATGATGTGGGACTTATCCTTCATCTTTCTGCTTCCACGTGTGTCAATGCCATTGATAAAAATGACAAGGTAATTGTAAATACTGTAGAACGTGCTATTAAAATGGGTGCCGATGGCGTTTCTGTTCATGTCAATATTGGATCAAAGACAGAGTCAAAACAATTAGAAGCTCTTGGAGAAATCGCTGGTGAGTGTATTGAATGGGGAATGCCACTTTTAGCAATGATGTACCCTCGTGGAGAAGGGCTTACAAAAGATGAAAAATCTCCAGAGATGGTAAAACTTGCCGCTCGGGTTGGAGCAGAGCTTGGAGCAGATATTATAAAAACATATTACACGGGCGATCCAGAAACAATGAGTGAAGTGGTAAAGGGATGTCCTGTTCCGGTTGTTATTGCTGGTGGATCCAAACTTTCAGACAAAGAAACGCTACAGATGATTCGTGGGGCAATGGATGCTGGTTGTGCTGGCTTATCTATGGGGAGAAATGCCTTTCAACATGAGAATCCAGAACGATTTGTAGCAGCAGCAGCAAAAATAGTTCATGGAGATGTCAGTTTTGATGAGGCTCTTGCATTTCTTCAGGGGTAAAAAGACTTGCCAAGAGGCTTTCTTATTTGAGAGAATCTCTTGGCAAAAAAATTATGTTTGACTTTGGCCGGGTAGCTCAGTGGTAGAGCAGTGGACTGAAAATCCACGTGTCGGCAGTTCAATTCTGCCCCCGGCCACCATTCTTCGCTTTGCGACGAGAGACGAGTCGGAAATGGAAGAATGCCCTCCGGAGCCTTGTGTGAAGGATGGGCAAAGCTTCGCATGGCAAGCCATATTCTTAGGTGTGTCTCAAGGTATATCGGCAGTTTCCCGCACGGCGGGATTAGCCAATCAATCCGATTCGTAACGTCGTTTCACTCCGTCCTCATCGCATCGCTGGTTAGCCCTTTACAGGATTAGCCAATCAATCCGATTCG
>JANTGK010000061.1 GCA_024762935.1 Candidatus Peregrinibacteria bacterium
TTATACAAAATACCATTTGGATTCTGAAGAACATAAACGGTATACATACTGCAATAAGATAATGGTCGGGGTGAAAGGACTCGAACCTTCGACCTCACGGTCCCAAACCGCGCACTCTAGCCAACTGAGCTACACCCCGACGGTGTATAAAAAGGGATTCTAATTGTATAAAATACAATACAATCGTGTCATTTTTTTGTAGGAGATGAAAGTATACACCTCGTTTTGACCCACAAAAAGCCAAAGCATTTTCTGGCTTTTTCAGCCAAAATGCAAGGCAAAAAATCAAAAAAATTGTTATGCTTCCGTCGCAAATGAAATGTAAAGCACTTTTCCGGCAATTCTTCCCATTTATCAAATATTGTATTGTGGGGGTTATAGGAACCTCTATTGACCTTTTTATTGTTTACCTGTTGGTCGAATTCTTTGGTTTTAACCCTATTGTTGCTGCCCTATTTGGGTTTCTTTTTGCTGTGACGAACAATTTTTTCTTAAATAAATTTTGGACATTCCGAGTCGCCTCAACAAACTACCGAAAACTATGGATTAAATTTTTTTTGGTTTCTAGTACAGGGCTTTCCATAACACTACTGCTTATGTATCTCTTCTGGGAGATTTTTGGAATTTACTATCTCTTAGCAAAACTTCTCACCTCAGGCATTGTTCTTATTTGGAATTTTTTAGCAAATAAATTTTGGACATTCCACATCAAAGAAAGATTTATTGATATTCCAGAAAAGTATGATTTTACCCTTTCTATAGTTATTCCGGCATTTAATGAGGAAAATCGTATCAAAAATACACTTATTCTTATTGATAATTTTCTTAAAAAAAATAATATTCTCGGTGAAATTATTGTCGTCAGCGATGGAAGTACTGATCGAACAAACACACTCGTAAGAGCTATGACTGACGATATTGATAATCTCCGACTAGTAGTACATAAAAAAAATAAAGGAAAAGGATTCTCTGTAAAATCAGGAGTGCTTGTTTCTAAGGGAAAATACATTCTTATGACAGATGCCGATAACTCAACACCCATCGAAGAATATAATCTTCTCAGAAAAAAAATAAAAACACATGGAGTCGTCATCGGTTCACGATATCTCAAAAATAGTCGTGTAAAAAGAAAACAACCCTCTTCACGAATTTTTATTGGGCGAGTTGGAAATCTTCTTATCCGTTTTTTTATTATTGATAACATTCTCGATACCCAATGTGGTTTTAAGCTCTTTACTCACCACGCAGCCAAAGAAATATTTGCCCGGCAAAAAGTGACTCGATTTGGCTTTGATGTCGAAGCACTGGTCATAGCAAAAAGTCTGAACTATAAAATTGTAGAAGTGCCTGTTAGCTGGTTTAACTCTCTCGAAAGCCGATTTCGTCCAATCAGAGATGCTATCCAGACATTTTTTGACCTTATTTATATAAAATTAAACCTCTGGAGTGGGAGGTATCGCTGAATAAGACTGAAGATTCCACAAATTTTCTGCACAAATCTTATCTCGACATCCACACTTCCATGTGTCGTCTTCTCTTTGACACATATATGCAACAACATACTCTGTTTCATTCTGAGAAAGAGAATCGGGAAGCTGAGCTTCTGCTTTTCCAATAATCCAATCACCTACAGTATCTGCTCCTGTCAGAGAAATATGCTTCCAATCATTCCCTCCCCAAACATATGCTGATGAATAGATATATATACCCGACTGCTCCCTCCCCACTTCCATACGAGCGGCTTCCCCTTTACAAAACACTCGAATAAGGACTTTTTTTGCGGCATCAAAAAGATTAAAAGGAACTCCAAAAAGCTGAGTATTAACCATCGAATCATCATCTGTGATCTTGTGACAACTATGCTCCTGATCCTCATCCCCTGGTCCTGGAAGAATTTCAGCAGAGTCATCATCGACATTCCCATCATATGGAATAACCTCACCAGTATACACCGCTTCAAAATCTGATGCTATAACAGTTTTTAGAGTACCAAGAACCTCATCATCCCAACGATCATCATGAACACCAGTTATAAACATACTTCCACCAGTATCAGCGACAACAAGTCCATATTTTTTGAGTCCACGAAGAATAATCTGAATATCAGGAGGAAATCCAGATATATCAAAACCCTCTTTTAAACGCAATCGAAGCCCCATAGGGGGAGCTTTTGGGTCATTACCAGCACTTCCATCTGAATGGCTCGCAGGTCGAATATACCCCCTTTGAACAGCTCCAATGGTCACACGAAGGGCATGATTGACTTCAGCATCTGTATAGACTTCATCATACCGGAGAAGCCCTGGGAAAATGGCAAGACCAGCAGCATCAGCACTCGTCTTCCCCTTTGCACGAACTTCATTGAGGTTCATATCCCAAATAGCTCCACTTCCCGCAGACCAAAGACCATTCTCTTTCTCAAGTCCAAAAATTTCATACAATAGACATGTTCCCTCTTGGATAAGAAGAGCATGATGATCTATACCTCCTTCAATAGATGGATTTTGAGGTATTGGGTAACATCCTGTGTTCTCCTTTTGATCTACATTACATGCAGTATCTCCTAAATCGCTTTCACCTCCCCACAGAAAAGAAATTGGCACAGAAGGCTGATCTGCAGGGACAACATCATATGTAAGTCCAATATCCACTCCTTCCCATACGGTTCCAAAATCAGGATGAACCGGTGTGTCTCCTCCAATACTTGCAATAAATTCATCTGATTGTGGATGCACATCAAGAGTATTAATCGGAGTATTCCAAAAATTATTACTCGGAAATACCTCACAACCAGCAATATCTGCAAAAGCAGAAGGGGACAAATACAAAAGTACACCATACATGAATACCAATTTTCGCATCACAAGAAAAAATATTTACCCTATTATATCGCAATACCGTAAAAGTGAGAATGTATTCCTTTTGTTTACTCTTGCTGCCCTTCTAATAATTCATGTGGATATCTAAAATTTTCAGAGTAATTCGGATCTGAATTCTTGGATATGCACGTTAAACACAGTTCTCGAAGAAGCTCCCTGTTGACTTTTAGCAATGCATGATAATGATTTTGAGGAGTATTTTCTATATACCCATTATTGATTTTCTCTTCTATCTCAGTGAGATAGACCTCTTGTTGTGCGATTTCCCAACAGAGCTTGTCATATAAATGTGATCGTATCCATATGTGCTGCATCTGGGTAATCTGATGCTCTGATAGTCCAGAATCTCTCGATATATCACACAGCTCATCATAAGAGACCAAAAACCTATATTCCTCTCCTTCCTCATCAATAATGTCCTCAAGAGGAAGTGTTGAATTTTGTATCATAGAGATGTCAGTTTCATTTTGTATACAACCATGTGTCTTTATGAAACCATTAATAATATCTACAAGGCTCTCCTTCGAAACGCCTGATGGAATACCCATTTCTTCAAAATTTCTTTCATCAAAACTCCCCTGCACTTCCTTTATGTAATGGTTTGCTAATGCTAATGCACGATCTTCTGCATTGGCATCAACTGGACTCATAAGCTCCTCTTGCCTCTCTTTAATCTCATTGTGCCACAAAGCACTCAAAAGCCAGGAATTTAAAAACTCAAGTCGAACAAGTTCTAACTGTTCTTTTGGATTCAGATCTTCAGCTGGATAACTATGGGCTACCTGTGCTTCATGAATATCCTCAAGGGGATTGACTTGACGAAGCATTCGTTGCAATAGATGAAATACGCAGCGAACACTATCTTCAACAATGATATGCTCAACACCTTCTTGATGATCATATTGTTCACTGATTCCGTTGGTGTGACCCACCTGATCTAAAATAAACTGCTGAATTTCTTTCGATTTCATACTTCTGAAAAATAAAGGTAAAAATCTTCCTCCTCTTTTTTTCTTTTGTCAAGAGAGGTACTCAAAAAGCCTGCACTGTTGCAGGCTTTTTTCATTACATATAGAATCAAGAAACTCTGTTTACGCTGTCATGTACTTTTCTACCATGTCAGCTTTTACACGTTTGAGCTCTGTCTTTGGGATAAGCTTTAAAAGCTCCCATCCGATATCAAGAGTTTCTTCAATCGAGCGATTATCGTATTCACCCTGGTTAATGAATTGTTTTTCGTATGCTTCTGCAAATTTTAAATGGGCCTTGTCAGCGTCATCAAGCGCAGATTCTCCAAGTACCACCGCAAGTTCTCGGACATCTTTTCCACGAGCATAACTCGCAAAGAGCTGATCTTTGAGTCCAGAATGGTCTTCTCGAGTCTTCCCCTCTCCTACTCCTGCAGACCAGAGTCGTGAAAGAGATTTAAGCACATCTACTGGTGGAGCAATACTTTTTTGGTGAAGAGACCGATCTACTACAAATTGTCCTTCAGTAATGTACCCCGTAAGGTCAGGAATCGGATGTGTAATATCGTCTTCTGGCATTGTAAGGATTGGAATCTGTGTCACAGAACCATCTTTCCCCTTAATCCGACCTGCTCGCTCGTAAATAGTCGAAAGGTCAGTATAAAGATACCCAGGATATCCTCGTCTCCCTGGAACTTCTTTTCGAGCCGCAGAAACCTCACGTAGTGCTTCACAATAGTTCGTCATATCAGTAAGAATCACAAGCACATGCATTCCCTTTTCAAAGGCAAGGTATTCAGCAGCTGTTAATGCAAGTCGTGGTGTAGCAATTCGCTCTACTACCGGGTCAGCAGCAGTATTGACAAAAAGGACAGCATTTTCGAGAGCTCCTGTTTTTTCAAATTCTCTTTGAAAATATTGTGCCTCCTCAAAAGTTACTCCCATTGCACCAAATACAACGGCAAACTTACCTCCATCTTTCACAGCTGCTTGACGAGCAATCTGTGCAGCAAGTTTATTGTGCGGGAGACCAGATCCTGAAAAAATAGGAAGCTTCTGGCCACGAACAAGTGTATTCATGGCATCAATAGTAGAAACCCCTGTTTGAATAAAGTCGTTTGGAAATTCTCGACTAGCAGGGTTAATAGCTGCCCCATTAATATCGAGTCTCACATCTGGAATCATTTCAGGTCCATTATCGATTGGAGCTCCTGAACCATTAAAAACACGACCAAGCATTTCCGGTGAGACTCCAAGTCTCATGGTTTCTCCTAAAAACTGAACTTTTGTACTATCAACAGGAATACCATCTGTTCCTTCAAACATCTGTATCATAGCTCGGCCTTTTGAGGCTTCGAGTACTTTTCCAAGACGTTTTTTGCTGTCACCAGGAATAGTAACCTCAGCGAGTTCTTCGTATCCGACCTCAACGCCTTCAGGAAGTTCCACAAAAAGAAGTGGTCCCGCGACATCGGAAACGGTTTTAAACTGTTTTTGCATAATACTACAAGAAAAAATGCCGAGATATTTTGCCGCATTTTTATGCGTATGGAAAGGGAAAATTATTTCTTTTTTCTATCGAGAAAAAATTACAATTTTATATTATTTTTTATGAACATGATGTAGAGAGAATCCTACTTTTCCCGTTGGTTCATCATTAATCCATATTTCCACAGCATATTCCCCAGGTTCGGGAAATACAGTGTCGATAAATTCATTGATAAGCCCTGTTTTTCCTTTTTTCTTACAGTTGATCTTTCCCTCCATTTTTGCAACCTCCTTATTTGAGGCAACATGAACAAGTCGAATTTTAAAGGGGTATTCGCCTTCTTGAAGATTCAAATTCATAACAAAGGTTATTTTTGGCTGTCGAACAGGAAATTTTACAATATTTAAACGTTCGAATATGCCAATAATATTCAATTTTCCATCCTTAGAGAGAAATGCCATATCACAGATATGCGCGAAGTTCAGAATTGCTTTTTCCATTTGTAAAAAAATATCACTGATAGTATTCACGTGTTTTTTGTTTTTGAGAAGAGTTTTTTAGCCATACAAAAAATGGGATGCGGAAGAGAGAGGATAGAATATTGAATATGGAAGAAAAAGCACAGAAAGTTGCTCAATATGAGCTACAAGCTTTAAGCAAAATGAAAATTGAAAATGGCATATCAAATATAGAAAAAATACGTACGAAAAAAGCCTGCACATATGGCGCAGACTTTTTTGGATTATAGTTTGTAGCCAAAAGCCTATATCTCAAATGACTAGAGCTTTAAAATCGTTTCTTCAACACGCTTGGCAAGGTCAGCAAATTTTTCATCTTCTCCATTTGGAATATCCTTTGCCTTTGCTATTTCTTGGAGGATCTCATGATCAGCAAGATTTTTAAATTCAAATTCAGGATTTTCAATCACTTTCAGTCCAGCAGTATAAATCATCGTAATAGCTTTCAGAATTCCATACTGTTTTTTTGGAGTAGTGTATGCATCATCTGGATCAAATGCATTCTGGAAGAGAAA
>JANTGK010000062.1 GCA_024762935.1 Candidatus Peregrinibacteria bacterium
TGTGGTATCTCCATCAACCTCAGTAAAACTCGTCAGGTATCCATTATTTGCAACTGCTGCATCGATTTCTGCTTCGGTATCGAAGGCACTATTATATGTATCTGTATCACAACTCCAGTTTGCCCCATCCCATTTAGCAATCTCTCCATTGTTACACGAAAGATCTGAAAGTGTATCTGTGTTTGTACTCGTATCAGCAGCACAAACCCAATCGGTGCCATTATATTTTGCAATTTCTCCAGATGCACAATTGAGTGTTGCCTGCGAAAGAGCATTTCCACTCTGGCTTAAAACATATCCTCGTGTGGCAACATGATTGTCAGCAGTTGGATCACTGGCAATAATATTTCCATTCACTTCAAGGGCAGCACTTGGGGTAGAAGTCCCTAATCCAACTCTTCCAGTTGCATCTATAATCATTCGAAGTGCTGAGGCATCTTCATCAAAAATGAGAAATTCATCATTATTTTCACCATCATTTACCAGAGACCACTTCTCTTGTCCTGCCTTAGAAAGAGTAATAATTGCATCAGAAGATGTTCCCGATGCATCTGTTGTATCGAGAAGAAGTGCAGAATGAGAGGCAGTAGGACTCTTGATAGTGAGCGTTTCTGTAGGGATACCACCAATTCCGATATTTCCTGATGTATAGAAAATATCAGTACCAGAGGTGTTCCAAACAGAATTTCCACCACTGTTATCTACTGCACATACCCAGCTAACCCCATTATATTTTGGAATTTCATCATTTACACATGTGAGTCCGGAAAGGGTATCAGTATTTGTATCTGTATCGATATCTTCTGCGCAAATCCAGTCATTTCCATCATACTTTGCTACTTCGCCGGCCACACAATTGAGTGTTGCTTGTGAAAGAGTGTTTCCGAGTGTTCCATTTTCATCTGTTGCACATGCCCAATTCGTACCATCAAATTTTGGTATTTCTCCTGCAGTACAATTGAGAGTGCTTTGAGAGAGTTCATTTCCGCTTGATGTTGGAGCTGCAGTACATGTCCAGTCACTTCCATCAAAGACCATGATATCATCTGTATTACACCCTTGTGTCATGATGCCAACATTTGAACTGCTGACCCGAAGTCCTCCTCCAGGAATAACATTAAGGAGACCTGTTACCTGACCAGCTCCTATATCTGTTACTCGAATACAATTTTGTCCATTTTCATCACAATATTCAGAGGCACCAAGCTTTCCTTCAACATCAATACTGAGGCCAGGGGAAATAAATTCAGTATTAATCCCAACTCCACCAGTGGTATTTAAAAATACATTAGAGCCAGGAGATCCAATATCACCTGTTCTCTCCCAACTACTGGCGTTGTAGGTGGTGGCATTCCACTCAGATGAATAAATGGGATCAAATGGTCCTCGTTCTATTGGTGACCAACCTGCTGAAGCAGACGAGCTATCAAAAAGGAGTCCGCAGATGAGAAAAAAATATATAATTTTTGTTGTTTTTTTGTTTTTGAGCATGTGGCTCGAAAAAATATCATATATTTATATCCTTTTTTAGATATTTTGTCCAAAGACTGATGTTGCCTATATGTTATTTTTGTACTGTAATAACAGATATTTGATGATTTTTTTTCGAACTTTTTTTGAATAAATAAAGGCGAGATGTTCAACAAGAAGGTTGGTGTGATTTTCTTTCTTAAGAGATGTAAAGGGGTAGGGGACAATAGGATCAAAGTATCCTCCATATGTTTTTGTGGGGATATTCAGTATCTTTTCTGGAGCAGAAATATATTGCTTTGCAGCTTTGAGGCCAAAAGCATTCATTGTATGCGGGCTTGCCATTGTTATGAGATGAATAATATTTGCACTTTTTGCTTTTGCAATAATGGCCTTGGCAATTATTCCTCCAAATGAGTACCCAATAATAATCGTTGGTTTTTTATCTTGGACTACTTGCACTCCCTGTTTCACAATTTTTTGAATGATGTGATGGCGAAAATGCTGATAAAAATAATCATCTAGATAAAGAATCTCGATGTTTGGAAATGCTCTTGAGAGGTCTCTTTTCCATCCATTGAGTGCAGATCTCATCATGTTTATTCCAGGAATGAATAGGATTCTCATGTAGTTATATAAACTGATTTCTATTATAACTTATATGTAATCATTGATGACATGCCATTTTGGTCTGTTCCAAGTAGGCCGAAATTCTTTTTCATTTTTTTGTTGAGCCACTTTTGTTTTTCTTATTTATTTACAATAATTACTGATTATTATCAAGTAGAGCGGGGGCTCTTTCAGGAGTGAGAGTACATACTTTTATATCTCATCTATTTTTGAGAGAATGAGAGATGTTTTTTAATAAATATATGTATAACTCGATTCTATCGATGCTTCCAGAAATTCTTCAGCCAGGGTTTCCATTTATAATATTTGGATTTTCTCTTTTGCTTCTTCTGAAATCTGCTGATATTTTTGTCGATTCTGCGGAAGGTCTTGGGATAAAATTAGGAATTCCTCATTTTATTATTGGGGTAACGGTCGTTGGTATTGGTACAAGTTTGCCAGAGTTGGCAGCATCGATTGCTTCGATTGTGCAGTCGAGTCCAGAAGACAATCTCACAGGGATTATCTCTGCGAATATTGTTGGTTCAAATATTTCAAATATCCTCCTGGGAGTAGGAATAGCGAGCATAATAAAAGTCGTAAAAGTTGATCGAAATTTGCAAGATAATGATCTCCCATTTCTCTTTGGTTCGACAGCCGTAGCCATGTATATGCTCTCTGATGGTGTACTAACCCGTTGGGAAGGAGTTCTTCTTTTGTGGATGTTTGTCGTATTTATTGTTTTTTCTGTTTCTGATCGGTCACAGCCAGCTTTTATTGAAAAAGAAGCAAAAGAAATTGCAAAAAAAACAAATCTTGTGAATCTCATTACTCTTCTTGTTCTTTCGGGAATAGGTATTATTTTGACTTCTGATTTTGTTATTCATAGCCTCATCGATGTTTCCCCAATAATCGGAATTGAGCAAGATGTTGCATCAATGGTTCTTTTGGGTATTGGTACGAGTTTTCCAGAAGTCTTTGTAACTGTTGTAGCAGCCATGCGAGGAAAAACAGCTTTAGCACTCGGGAATATATTTGGTTCGAATATCTCTAATATTCTGGGAATCCTTGGTATTTCTGCACTTTTGACAGATATTCAAGTCTCAGAAAAAAGTATTGCCGTTGGGGTACCATTTTTAGCAATTGCTACTCTCTTTTTTATTTTCTCTGCAATGGATAACCGTTTCCGAATATGGGAAGGGCTTATGGCGGTAGCTATTTTCTTTGCATTTCTCGGGAGCCTCTTTGGACTCTTTTGACAAAAAAATTTATTTATATATAATCATAAGTGTGTAACTTGAATCAAAAAGATGCCAAGGGGAAACATGTTCCTTGACGTCTTTAGAAATTGGGAGAATGTATAAGTGATGGAATCATTAGAAATGTTGTTGCTGGTATTATTGATACTGACAACAATGAGTGCCCTAAAGGAATCAATAAAATCACGATTAATGGGGCTCGTGATTTTGTTAATCACCTGGGTTTTGGTTGCAAACCAATTGCTCTGGGTGGCCACAGGAGTTGTTACTGTTTCTACTTTGACAGTTTTAAATTTGTCTAAGAGAAGGCAGTAACCCCTTTTTTTTCTTTTGCTGTTGCAACAGAAGAAAAAGGGCTTAATAATAATTTTAAGATAGAAGGGGGCTTCTGCCCCCTTTGAAATAAATCCTAAATACTCTAAAGACGTCAACCTTTCTTTCCTAGATATTACTATCCCGTTCTCAAATCATTATGAGTTCCGGCATAGCGGATAAGAAGTTTATTTTCTTCAATTCGAAAGAGTATTCGATAGTCTTTGTCGATCTTAGTTTCCAAATATATCCGATACTTTCCTTTCATAGGGGCAATCGGGAAAAGGGACTTTTGTGATATCGAATACTCCTCTGAAAATTCAAGAAATTTCTTCTGTAATTTTCGGGGAGCTTTTGAGAGTGCCTTCTGTGCATCTTTGTGAAGATAGATTTCAAGCATCTTCTTTGAAGCTGATGAGGTTCTTCAGGTGGTTAGCATCTTCTACTTTTGTATACTGTTCCGGCTTGTCATCTACAAGAAGTTTTAATTCAAATTGAACTGCTTTATCTTTTGCCATTTGGCTGAAACTCATCGTGATAAAATCAGAAACGGACAATCCGAGTTCTTGTAGTACGTATAACCCCTCATCTTTAAGACGTGGATCTATTCTTGTGTGAATGTATGCTGTTTTTTTAGATTTGGAATGTTTTGTTCTCACCGTCAGATAAAAAATTCAGTTTCAGTATATATTTTTTGTAGCACGTTTGCAACACAGTTACTTCCAAAATCTCTCTAAAATTGATGCAATGGTTTAGAATCTATTTATGAAACTTCTGATGGATTTCTTGAAGATTTCGGTCAGTAATATGGGTATATATTTGTGTGGTGGCGATAGTGCTGTGCCCGAGCATCATTTGTACTGCTCGGATATCTGCTCCATTTTGGAGAAGAGTCGTTGCAAATGAGTGCCGAAGTGTATGAGGAGTTACTTTTTTGACGATTCCTGCCTGAAGGGCAGCATTTCTCACAACGGTCTCCACAACCGTTCGGCTGAGACGTCGAGCTTCACCGTCGATTTGTTCCGTTGATTTTTTCGCATGGGAAATAAAAACTGGAGTGAGATTATCGGTCCGTTTCTCAAAATAATTTTCAATTGCATCTTTCGCACGGTCGGTCAAAAAGACGATTCGCATTTTGTTTCCTTTTCCTCGAACAGAAAACTGCTGGGTTTTGAGATTCACATTCTCTCGATTCAAACTGCAGAGTTCACTCACTCGAAGACCGGTGGAATAGAGCGTTTCACAGATCGCAAAGTTTCGAGCAGAAAGAAGGTTCTCTCTCGGCATGTTTTCAAAGAGCTGCTGAGTTTCTTCCGGCAACAAAAACTCGACCGTTCGCTCGGGGAGCTTCGGGAGATCGACCTTTTCAGCGGACAAGCTTTCGATATCATTTTTGTGGAGATACTTTAAAAAACTCCGCAGAGCGCACAAGTGATAGTTTTGGGTCTTGATCGAAAGGGGAGGGTCTTGTCGGTGAAGCAAAACGCGAAAGTCCTGAATAAGCTTCTGGTTGATATCTCTTGGTTTTTTCTTTGTCCCAGAAAAGTCTGTAAATCTCTTGAGATAGTGCCGATAATTACTGAGAGTCCGCTCACTTCTGTTCTTCCCGATTTCAAGAAAGAGGAGAAAATCTATCACGAGTTCGCCAATGGGTTTTTGCATGGTCATAACGGACTTTTAATGTTTTTCAATTTCGGGTTCGTTACTTGCGTGTACACTTGCGTTGTACGGATATTCGAATGTCCCAATAATTCTTGCACATAGCGCACATCCGTACCGTTTTCCAGTAAATGAGTGGCAAAAGAATGCCGTAGGGAATGAAAGGTGGCAGGTTTTTGAATGTCTGTCTTACTCAGGCTTTTGCGAAACATTTTTTGCAACGATGTGGTTGTGAGTTTTTCTCTGCGATTCGATGAGAAAAGAAACTCATTCGCACCTTTGCCAGCAATGACATTCCGTAAATCGTTTTGTAGTTTTTCCGGCAAGACGCTGATCCTGTCTTTTTTCCCTTTTGCTCCCTTAATATGCACTACAAGCTCGTCAATATCTAGATCGGCGACTTTTAGATTGGTGACTTCGCTGACTCTCACTCCACAAGCATAGCCGAGTGAAATCATAAGCCTATATTTAGGGTTATCGGTTGCTGTAATAATTTTTTCAATTTCTGTTCGTGATAGTACGATTGGCAGTTTTTTACTCCTTTTTGCAAATTTTAGATTGATTTTCTGCGAATCCTTTAAAACTTCCGCATACAAAAACTTAACCGCATTCAGTGCGAGATTGACCGTCTGCGGAGACTGCTTTCGCTCGTGTTTCTCGAGTAAAAAATCTTCAATCGCTTTTTGTTTGCCGTTTATACCCCTTTTCTTAGAAAAAGTAATATACTCTTTTATGTACAGCAAATATACCTTTCGTGTTTTTGGAGAGTAATTTTTGAGGCGCATAATCCGATTGGTGGTATCTATAATATTATCCATGTCACAAATATGCCAAAAGTTTGCATAACAGACAAGAAATTGGTAAAAAAGAGGCCTGAAGTTTGGATAAAAATGAGTTGTCCAAAATATCGCTCCTGCTTTTCTTGGCTTGAGTAAGGAGTAAAAGAAAGATATGATGAAGAAAAGAGTCGCTCTCTTTTGGACAACGTCCC
>JANTGK010000063.1 GCA_024762935.1 Candidatus Peregrinibacteria bacterium
AAATTCTCCAAACGCATTCTGTCTGAATATTGAAGATGAATGCCCAATGAATCAATAATTTTTTTATTTATCATGATTGTAAATAATAATTTCTTACCTTTGGACCCTTCAACAGTTTTCTTCAGGTACTACAACTGGAGGAGGTAATGGTGATGATGATAATAATGGAGGAGGTGATGATGATAACACTGGAGGAGGAAATGGAGATATAGGCGGTGGAGCAACTGCTGGGGTTGCTGGAGCAACATGTCCAGTTATTGCTGAAAAAGATATGGCAGGAGCAACAAAGGTTTCAAATGAGGCAGAACTTTCTGTAGCTATTCAAGCTGGAGGAAAAGTGCAACTTACAAAAGATATTTCCATCTCAGCTCCAGTAGAATTAAAAGCAGATGTGATACTTGATGGTAATGGATACACTATTGATGGTGGCGGAACTACTCATTTTATTCAGGGAGAAGCATTTCATCTTTGGGTCCAGAATGTCACCATTGAGAATATGTACAATGGACTAACAGGGATACATTTTGGAAGACAGTCTGGTGCAGAAATTATGTTAAGTGGATATGAGAACCCAAGTGCTGCATCATTAACAATTGTAAACTCTGTCTTTAGGAATAATAAAACAAAACCAAATACGCCTGATGGCGATATTCGAGGCGGAGCAGTATATGCCTTCTGGGTACCAGATGTACAGATTTATAATACTATTTTTGATGGCAATCAAGGAACGAGCGGGGGAGGACTTGGGGGGTTAGGGAGTAGCATGGATATTTTTAAGGTGACATTTAGCAATAATAAAACAATCGATTCTGGTGAAGGATGGCTTGATGGTGCTGGAGGTGCAATTTCGTTGGATGCACTCTCACAAAATGGAGTAAAATCACATCTTCATGTATGTGGAGTAAAATTTGAAAATAATTCTGCCAGACAACTTGGGGGAGCCTTTTATCTTGTTGCCCATGCGAATACTGGTGGTGATGAGGTTTTTGAACAAGTGGAGGTAACAAATTCAGTTTCAACTGATGGAGTTGTTATTTACTGGCAGGCAGACGATAACGGATCGGCCGGATCTCTTTTAGGCTCTGGCCCAAACAGTACCACCATCAAAAATGTCTCTATTGATGGAAAAAAAATCCAAGATATGATTAATGTTCAGAATATTTCACCGACACACATTAAATAAGACACCTTCCTGTTTATATATTTTTTCTGGTCTCTATTTTCTTCTTATTATAAATAATATGGCAGTGAAGTATTGAGAGGTTTGAAGAAGAAGTGAAAGTCTCTTAATCAATTCGCGTATCCTTAAGACTTGCTCCAGCATCGACCATTGGAAAAATATTTTCTTCTGCAGCAATTTTAAACTCAATAAATGTAGGCCCTTTTATTTCGCGTGCCTTTTTTATGGCTTCGCGCGCTGAGCGTTCATCATCTGCGAAAAATGCCGGTATTCCATAACTTTCTGCGAGCTGAATAAAATGAGGATTCCACATGCCAGTACTTGCATAGTTTTTTTTGTGATAGAGATCTTGCCATTGACGTACCATTCCTAAGAATCCATTGTTGAGAACTGCCATTTTTACATTTATGTTGTCTTGTTGCAGTGTTGCCATTTCGGGAAGATTCATTTGAAAACCTCCATCACCTGATATTGACCAGACTTCATCATCTGGATGAGCAATTTTTACACCCATTGCAAGGGGAAGACCTGCTCCCATAGATCCAAGACCTCCCGAAGAAACATGTGATCTGAATTTTTTAAAGGGATAGTATTGAGCAACAAACATCTGATTTTGTCCAACATCTGGCACAACAAAAGCATTTCCTTTCGTTTCCTCTCCGAGGATTCGAATAACACTTGGTGCACGCATTTGTGACCCATGATCCTGTTTTTTTTGTCCAATATCTATTGGATACTCTTTTTTCCATGCAAGAATTTGTCCCCACCAAGCTTCATGCTCCATTTTTTCTGGAAGGATAGGATTTATTTTTTGAAGAATATTTTTAATATTTCCAACAACAGGAACATGTGTTTTAACGTTTTTTCCAAGTTCTGCGGGGTCAATATCAAAGTGTATAAATTTTGCTTCGGGTGCAAAATCATCAAGCTTACCAGTTATTCGGTCATCAAATCGACTTCCAAGAGAGATGACCAAATCGGCATTGTATACTGCATAATTTGCTGGAACAGACCCATGCATACCAAGCATTGAGATATGATTTGGATGATCAGCAGGAATGGTAGATAGTCCATGAAGGGTTGAGACAGCGGGGATATCAGCTTTTTCAAGAAATTCTTGTACCTCATCTGCGGCATCAGCAATCATGGCACCGTGCCCAATGATGGCAATCGGACGTTTTGCTTTTGTAATAAGGTTGAGAGCTTTTTTTATCTGATAAGTACTCCCTTGTTTTGTGGGTTTGTATCCAGGGAGATCTACAGTTCGGTTACCGTCGTATGGAGCCGTATTGATGAAAGCATCTTTTGTGATATCAATATGAACAGGTCCTGGACGACCAGTCTCAGCAAGATGAAAAGCTTCGGTAAGGGCTTGTTCAATATCTTCTGCACGATTAATAGTGTAACTATGCTTTACTATGGGCATGAGAATTCCTACGGAATCAGTTTCCTGAAACGCATCAGAGCCAATCAGGTGAGAGAATACTTGCCCAGTGATTGCTATCATTGGTGCACTGTCAAGCATAGCATCAGCTACTCCTGTTACAAGATTTGTTGCTCCTGGGCCACTGGTGGCAATACATACACCTGCTTTTCCTGTTGTGCGACCAATTCCTCCTGCAGCAAATGCTGCTGCTTGTTCATGCCGCACAAGAATATGTCGAATCTTCCCCGGATGAACATAGTGAGAGAACATCTTGTCATATAAGGGGATTACTGCTCCACCAGGGTATCCAAATACTGTTTTGGTTCCGTGTTTTAAAATGCATTCCATTACGATTTCTGCACCAGTAAGTACTTTTCTAGTCATGTCATTAAAAGGAGTCAATGTACATACTTGCACTTTATAGGATTACATTCAACCTTCTCTCTTTTTTTTATGAAGTGGTGACGACATTGCCCTTTATCTGATATACTTGATTTTGTGAGAGAGATGAAGATTTTTACCGGCGAAAAAAATAAGGTTCTTCGTGGTACTGCTGTGCCTGTAGAGAAAGTGGATGATGAAATTATAGATCTTGCCGATAAGATGTTTGAAGCTATGCAAGAAAAAGGTATTGGTCTTGCTGCACCGCAAGTAGGAGTACCAAAAAGGGTAATCTTGGTAACCCTTGGAAAAAAAGTACATCTTATGGTAAATCCTGAAATTCTTTCTTTTTCTGCTGAGTGTGAGATTGAAGAAGAGGGGTGTTTATCTTTACCGAACCAATTTGGAAAAGTCTCACGTGCAAAAAGAGTAGTAGTGAAATATCTTGATGTAAATGGGCAGGAACAAGAACGAGAAGTCTCAGACCTTGATGCTCGAGTTGTTCAACATGAAATAGATCATTTGAATGGGGTACTTTTTACTGATCGACTCATTTCAAAAAAAATAAACATGCAGAGTTCTTCAGTGTAAAATGTTTAGAGTCATAGTTGAAAAAGAAAAGGATACGGAATTTTTCCCTTGCTGATACGGTTTTTCTGAGAATTATTTTTTTTATAAAAAAATAAGAAAAATCTTTTACAATTTTCTTGACATATCTTTCCGTTTTCGAGAAACTTTTCCGGCGCCTGAACAAAAACAGGTGAAAGAAATTGGTCTTTGAAATCTTCGGTACAATTGAGAACACACTTCTGCTTTGTTCTTTTGGCAGAAGTAAAACTAATGAAAAAGAACGTCTATTTCGATAACAAAATTCATAATAGCTAAGCTATCGTGAACTATGATCAAACCTCTGAAATAATCACTCTGTGATTTTTTCTTCAACAAAAGAGTTTGATCCCGCGTCCGCGGGATGAACGCTACTACTGCGTTCATCTCAAATCGCGTGATCAGTTCTTTTTTAAACAAAAGAGTTTGATCCTGGCTCAGGATGAACGCTGGCGGGATGCCTAACACATGCAAGTCGAGCGGTAACACTTCGGGTGACGAGCGGCGAACGGCTGAGGAACACGTTGGTACCTGCCCCAGACTCAGGGATAAGCGCGAGAAATTGCGTCTAATACCGGATATCCCAGTCTATTCTCTTTATAACCATTCTTTTATAGAAGAGTTGTAGGAAGAATAGACTGGGAAAGATTTATCGGTCTGGGAGGGGCCTGCGACGTATCACGCTTGTTGGTAAGGTAACGGCTTACCAAGGCTTTGACGCGTATCTGGTGTGAGAGCACGACCAGACAGAGTGGGACTGAGACACGGCCCACACTCCTACGGGAGGCAGCAGTGAGGAATTTTCCACAATGGGCGAAAGCCTGATGGAGCAATCCCGCGTGCAGGATGACACCTTTCGGGGCGTAAACTGCTTTTCTGAGGGAAGAAATTCTGACGGTACCTCAGGAATAAAGGGCGGCTAATTACGTGCCAGCAGCCGCGGTAATACGTAAGCCCTAAGCGTTATCCGGAATTATTGGGCGTAAAGCGTTCGAAGGCGGATCAGTTAGTCCGACGTTAAATACCTACGGCTCAACCGAGGTCTCGTGTCGGAAACTGCTGAACTAGAGTAGTGCAGAGGCAAGTAGAATTCCCATTGTAGGGGTAAAATCCGTAGATAATGGGAGGAATACCAAAAGCGAAGGCAGCTTGCTGGGCACTTACTGACGCTGCGCGAACGAAAGCGTGGGGAGCGAAAGGGATTAGATACCCCTGTAGTCCACGCCGTAAACGATGGATACTCGGTGTGCGCCGGTTCAATCCCGGTGCGTGCCTAAGCTAACGCGTTAAGTATCCCGCCTGGGGAGTACGGTCGCAAGATTAAAACTCAAAGGAATAGACGGGGATCCACACAAGCGGTGGAGCATCTGGTTTAATTCGATAATGCGCGAGGAACCTTACCAGGGCTTGACATCCTGCGAATTTTCTAGAGATAGAAAAGTGCCTTCGGGAACGCAGTGACAGGTGCTGCATGGTTGTCGTCAGCTCGTGCCTTGAGGTGTGCGGTTAAGTCCGTGAACGAGCGCAACCCTCGTCGTGCGTTGTATTTTTCGCACGAGACTGCCCGTTTTACGCGGGAGGAAGGTGAGGATGACGTCAAATCAGCATGGCCCTTATGTCCTGGGCGACACAGATGCTACAATGGCCGATACAAAGGGTAGCCAACCCGTAAGGGGGAGCCAATCCCAAAAAGTCGGTCTCAGTTCGGATTGAGGTCTGAAACCCGACCTCATGAAGTTGGAATCGCTAGTAACCGTAAATCAGCCACGTTACGGTGAATATGTTCCTGGATCTTGTACTCACCGCCCGTCAAGTCACGAAAGATAGGGGCGCCCGAAGGAGTGTTATCCCGCTTGCGGGAGCATTACCACGGCGAAACTATTGATTGGGACTAAGTCGTAACAAGGTATCCGTAGGGGAATCTGCGGATGGATCACTTCCTTAGATGGAATTCATTGAGACTATTTATAGTTTCAAAGATTGATCTCTTGATTTATCAAGAGTACACCTGTGTTCTCATTTGTACTGAGGTTTTCAAAAAAAATATGAAACACCACGTAAAACGTGGTGTTTTTTATTGTTAAAAATATAAATATGCCTTACTCTGCCTCTTCCTTTTTTTAAAGTGTGAACTTAGAAATCTCCAATAGTAATGCTCCACCA
>JANTGK010000064.1 GCA_024762935.1 Candidatus Peregrinibacteria bacterium
CCACGAGAACTCGATTCATCGTAGGACGGAAGAGGTGACTGAAAAAAGAAAAAATAAAAACAAAAGGGCACCCCCAAGAGGGTGTTTTTTTGTATATAAGATCTACAAAGATACAAAGAGGCAAAGCCTCAAAGTGATTTTCTCTCTCCTGAAACTTACTTAGGAGTTTAGAAACTATACAAAGAATCTATTCGAGAAGCTTGACGGAGATGTTTTCTGGAAGGCGTGGAATCCTCCGAAAAATTGGTGGCCATAAAGAGATTTCTACAAGTGCCACTTCTCTGTAATTCTCAAGGATTTTTTGGGCTTGATCAGTCGTTTTTCCCAGTACACCCTCTTTTACTTTGTTGACGAATTGTACTCCGTTTTTTGTACGAGGCTCGATGATATATGCTTCGACTCCGCGAGTTGATATAGTGACTTTTACTTTATCCTTATTTGGAGAAACGTGTAGTACTTCTGGGTACATACTGCTTTCTTCAAGGGTAATGAGTTCCATCCCAGGATCGACACTCTTCAGGAGTGCTCCTCTGAGAATGGAGAACATTTCCTTGCGAGAAAATGAGAGCATTTTTACTCTCATGCGTGAGCGAACAGAAAAGGAATCAATATGTTTTCCAATGATATCATCGGGAATATCAATCTCCAATATTTCCGTATCAATAAACTCATTTCCTGGAAGAAGAATAAGGTCACGATTTTCAAGTTTATTTTTTCTTTCTACAAATGCTTCTGAATCTTTTCGAGCATCACGGAGGATCATTTCTTGAATCTGTTTTTTGGCTATATCTAAATCTGTTTCGGAAACTTCCGGTCTGTGTCCACTGACACCACCAGAAAAAGGATTATGAACTTCAGCCCAAATATACTCACGAAATTTTTCATCAAGACCAGGGAGGAACATTCGTTGCTCAGTATCAATATTTCCTCTGGCCCCAATTGTATCTCCAAAAATATCAAATTCATCAGCCTCAAGTGCCACTTCACTTTGCGTGTGAGGAATAACTTTTATCCAATCTTTTGATCGAAAGACAATACCGTTATCTGTTTGAAACCTTGTACCAGGCCTGAGAGACATTTCTTCATCGAGTTTATTGACGAGTGTTACTGTGCCACTTGCATTTTTTCCTGTAAAAATTTTTGTAACGGTCTCAAAAGGGATTGTTTTTTCAAAAATAGATTCAATAGGGATGGCAGCAAGCGTATACTGGCGCCAAGAATCAGTAGCATTTTCCATTGTACCGGTAGTCAGTGTCACATTAATAGTCGTACTGATAACTTTTTTTTGGGGACTAATACGAATTGTGGCTCCAGGGAGGGCAAGTGTTGTAATAAAAAGAAGAAGGGAGACAGAAACAGCACAAATAGAAAAGACAAGTGTTTTACTGGGTCTACTGAGGAGTTCAAGTATTTCCTGTTTTTTTTTCTGAAGATCAACTGACTCTTCTTTTTTACGTTTTTGCGGTGAAAAAGATCGAGACTGTATGCGTCGTGTATTTTTTTTTGAAACATTTTTTTTACGTATTACCTTTTCGATAGGAGATTCCTCAAGGTGTTCGAGATCAGCAGCGGTAGGTATCCCTAATTGTTGGGAAAATTTTTGTCCCTGCTTATCTCGAGTGACAATAGATATCTTTTTTCCTGCTTTCTCGGCATTACTTCGAAGGATTTTTACTGAGATGATGCTCTGAAGCACTATCGCTTTTATGGGAATGACGAGAGCAATCTCATCTGTTTTGGCTACTTGAATTTCAGACGTTATCTTATCGATATCATCTTGTGGTTCGACAAAAAGAATACGAGGCTTCAAGAAGGAAAGAAAAAAACCTTTTTTGATTATGGCTATTTTTTTCTCAAAATTCAATAACGATTCATGATAAAAAAATACATTTATTGTTTATATTTGGCATTAGTGTACATATGTGAAAAAAATCACCTATTTTTAGTGTATTTTTATGGAGAGTGTATCTGGTAAAAGAGTTGTTTCTCTTGTTCTTTTTCCCTTGCTCCTGTAAGAAGAATCTGACAAAATCATATCATCATTTTTCGGAAAAATGGCAAACTTTGTATTTCCTTTCGAAGAGGGGAGCGCTGAAGAATCTGATCTTTTAGGTGGTAAGGGGGCAAACCTTGCTGAAATGACAGGTATGGGGTTTCCCGTCCCTCCGGGTTTTACTATTACAACAAAAGCATGTAATGAGACTTCAAGGAGGGAAGGATTATTCCCTGAAGGTCTTATGAATGAAGTACACGAAGCTATTACGGTATTAGAGAAAAAAACGGGAAAAGTATTTGGCGACTCAGAGAATCCACTTCTTGTCTCTGTTCGAAGTGGAGCAAAAATTTCAATGCCAGGAATGATGGATACGGTTCTTAATTTGGGGATGAATGATGCGGCAGAGAAAGGATTGGCCAAAAAAACCGGGAATCCACGATTTGCTGCTGACTCACATCGTCGTTTTGTACAGATGTTCTCAGATGTAGTACTGGGCGTTAATCATCATAAATTTGAAAAAACAATTCAGAAGAAAAAAGAAAGTGCTAGTGTCGTAGAAGACACGGATCTTTCTGCTGAGGATCTTCATAGTCTCGCACAAGAATTTAAAAGGATAGCTGAACAAGAAACAGGAAAGCCTTTTCCCGATGATGCGCATCTGCAATTAGAAGCTGCTATTGGGGCTGTGTTTAATTCTTGGGATTCAAATCGTGCGAAGAAGTATCGGGAGATCAATGGAATTCCTGATAGTCTTGGAACAGCAGTAAATATACAAACAATGGTTTTTGGGAATGCTGGAAATTCTTCTGGAACAGGTGTGGCGTTTACTCGTGACCCTTCAACAGGAGAAAAAATATTTTTTGGAGATTTTCTCATGAATGCTCAAGGGGAGGATGTGGTGGCTGGAATTCGAACACCAAGAGAGATATCTGAATTAGAAAAAGAATCACCTCAAGCGTATAAAGAGCTTATAACTCTACAGGAAAAGCTTGAAAATCATTTTTGTGATATGCAGGATATTGAGTTTACTATCGAAGATGGAAAACTTTTTCTCCTTCAAACCCGATCAGGAAAGCGTACAGCCACAGCAGCAGTGCGAATTGCAGTAGAAATGGTTGAAGAGGGGCTTTTGACAAAAGAAAAAGCCATTATGCGTCTTGATCCCAATGCACTTGATACGCTATTACATCCTTCATTGGATCCAAAGGCACAGAAAAATATTATTACTGTTGGTATAGCAGCGAGTCCTGGGGCAGCGAGTGGAAAGATAGTTTTTTCTGCGGATGATGCTGTGGAGTGGGTGAGTAAGGGGGAGAAGGTTATTCTTGTTCGCCATGAGACTTCTCCAGAAGATATTCATGGGATGCATGTCTCAGAGGGAATCCTAACTGCATGTGGAGGAAAGGCAAGTCATGCCGCTGTAGTAGCTCGGGGAATGGGAAAGCCATGTGTTTCTGGTGCTGCGCAAGTAGTAGTCAATGCCAAAGCAAAGAAGTTCATGGTGGGAGAAACAACACTTTCAGAGGGGGATGTTATTACTATTGACGGAGGAACAGGAGAAGTGATTGTGGGGAGTGTTCCGACGGTACCAGCACATCTTTCAAAATATTTTGAGACGATTCTTGATTGGGCAAATGATATACGAAGACTCCAAGTAAGGGCAAATGCTGATACGCCTGCTGATGCAGAAAATGCTCGAAAGTTTGGTGCTGAAGGAATTGGACTCTGTCGTACAGAGCATATGTTCTTTTCTGATGAAAGGATTCATCTCGTCCGACGGATGATTTTGGCAAGTTCTTTAGAAGAACGCATTCGTGCCCTGGAAAGCCTTCTTCCGTATCAAAGATCAGATTTTGAAGAGATTTTTACTGTTATGAATGGACTTCCAGTAACAGTACGACTTCTTGATCCTCCTCTTCATGAGTTTCTTCCAAAAAAAGATTCTGAAATCAAAGAGCTTGCCGGAGGGCTAGGACTCTCCTTCGAGGCTGTAAAAGATCGTGTACAGCATCTCACTGAGGTGAATCCAATGCTGGGGCATCGAGGATGTCGACTTTTGATTACATATCCAGAAATTCTAGAAATGCAAACTCGGGCTATCCTTGAGGCAGCCATTAGTGCCATGGAAAAAGGAGTAAAAGTTTTACCAGAAATTATGCTTCCTCTGGTCGGTGTATCTGATGAGCTGAGATTTTGTCGAGAAATTATCGAAAAAAAGGCAGAAAAGGTTTTTGCAGAAAAAGGTAAAAAAATTGAGTATCAGGTTGGTACAATGATTGAGCTCCCACGAGCTTGCGCTGCAGCAGAGAAAATAGCTGATTATGCCGATTTCTTCTCATTTGGGACGAATGATCTAACACAAATGACCTTTGGTTTTTCACGTGATGATGTGGGACAGTTCTTACCAGAATATATTAAGCTAGGGCTCCTTTCTGCAGACCCATTCGAAACCGTTGATGCGGGTGTAGAAGAACTCATTAAAATTGGTGTAGAACGGGGTCGACGAAATAAAAAAAATCTCAAAATCTCTGTTTGTGGGGAGCATGGTGGTGATCCAGAATCAATTGATTTCTTCGATAATCAAGAATTTACTGTCGTCTCTTGCTCACCATTTCGAGTACCAATTGCTCGCCTTGCAGCAGCGCAAGCAGTAATAAAAAAAAAGAATACATAAGATGTATGAGTATTTGAGGTATTATTTTTTCTGATGCCTGAGGCTTCGAGAAACGACAAGCCCATATATATTTCTGTATCCAGATTTTTTAAGACATTTTGCACATTCTTCAAGAGTGGAGAATGTTGTGGTGACATCATCAACCAGGAGAATCGGGGTTTGTTTCTTGAGTTTTATAAGTTCTTTATCTCGTGAGACAAAAGCATTCTTGAGATTCTCCCGCCGCATATCACCGTTAAGTTTTGTTTGAGGTTTAGTATTTCGCTTCCGTTTGAGAAGGCTTGTAACAGGCATTCCTGTTATATGTGAGAATTCATGGGCAATGACCTCTGCCTGATTAAACCCTCGTGAATTTTTTCGAATGAAGTGGAGGGGGATAGGGCAGAGTATTGCCCCCTTTGGAAAGGGGATATTCGAAAGAGCAATTCTGAAGAATGGTCTCATGTCATAAATAATTTCTTTACAGTATCGAAACTTAATGCGTTTGATGATTTTTTCTGTGATGGGCTTGTGATAATCAGTCAGTGCCCACACATATTTGAAGTGGGGAATTTTTACTGACAATCTCGTGATATCTGGCTGAATCTTTTGTATACAGAAATCACATATCCAGGAATCTTCTTTGCCGCACCCAATACACTCAGGTGGGAAGAAGAAATTAAGAAGAGCCGAGTGGATTTTGAGGAGAATTTTTAGCATAAGGAAGAAATCATGCCATTTTCTTGCAAACAGGTGAAATATTTTTTAAAATCTCTTCGATGTATTAATACCAGCGGGTATCGTATAGTGGCTATTACGTGGCCTTGCCAAGGCCGAAAGACGGGTTCGATTCCCGTTACCCGCTCCATTTCAAAAAGCCAGGATAAGATCCTGTCTTTTTTA
>JANTGK010000065.1 GCA_024762935.1 Candidatus Peregrinibacteria bacterium
TACAAGCTTGGCTCGGGAGGTAGGATTCGAACCTACGAATGACGGAGTCAGAGTCCGTTGCCTTACCACTTGGCGACTCCCGAACATAAAAACAAAACCTTACGATTTAACAAGAATCTCGCATTTTATCGAAAGGAAGTATAGCAAATTCAAATTTTTTCGAAACCTTTTTTATGATAAACCCTCAAGAGCTTCCTCCTTCCGTTTCTCACTCATCCGAGCGTAAACGATATTTTCAATTTCATCTGCGGGATATTCGAAGTTCCCTTCGACTGTTTGAATACGATAATGACATTCATTAGCATAAGACATTTCTTTCTCCATACTCTGCAAACGTCGCTCGAGTTCCTCATCAGATATCGGTGCGCGACTCTTTATTCGTCGAACAAGATCTTCCTGAGCAGGTGGAAGAAGAAAAATAGAACAAAGATTTTCTGGAGGTACCTTATCCTGAGCTTCGAGGAAGCCTTGGATATCAACCTCTCGAAGGACTACCCTTCCCTCTGAGAGGGGTGGGAAAATCTCAGACCGAAGCATTCCATACTTATGTTTCTCATGAACCCAGGCCCATTCAATAAATTTTTCTTCTTGAATTTTATTATTAAAATCTTCCATTGAAAAAAAATGATAGGTCTCACCTTCTACCTCACTTGGCCGCGGTGACCTTGTTGTTGCCGAGACCGGAAAAACCCACTCAGGGTGACGATCTTTTAAAAGAGTAATCGCTGTTCCCTTTCCTACACCAGATGGACCAACGATAAGAAAAAGAACACCAGAGAAAGTACTTGACATTTTATTAATTAAATTGTATTATAGTATGATTTCCTTTCAAAGAAATCAAATGCTACTCAATAAAAATACCGTCTAGGACTTGATTTTTCAAGCCTTGCGTGATATACTTTCCGGATTTGATTTACTTCTGAAGGAGAAAATCAAATTGACCTTTGACACCAATGCTCCCTACCAATACTTACCCCAGAAAAGTAGGGAGGAAAAATTAACTACAGACTATAAGAGTCAAATAATAAATTTGTCTTTTGTAATTTGAAATTTGTAATTGGCTTCTCCTCCCTACTTTTCGATGGACGCTCGACTCCGTCCGACCACCGAAAAGCTTCCTCCATAATTTTTATGGATGGAATCTACCAAAAAAAACAAACATAAAAAATTCAGATACCTTAAACCAATTTATTGGCGAGATGTCTGATAGTGTGAATGTCAAAAAAACAAAAAACACAAACTCTGACCTGGGATTTGGTCAATAATTGAATCCCAAAGAACGGTAGGGAGCCGTAATTATCGCCGAGTCGACGATTTTTACAACTTCACCGCTCATTTGGCCAGTGTTCCTGGATTTTTGTGAAATTGAATCTACACGGAATTCTGTAACCTTAAGAGCATTAGGGACGGGACGGAGCCACCTCTGTTGCAGACCGCATTCATGTGATGCTCCGTTCCCTTCTCGCTAGAATTTCCTTCTTCACCAAAAAAAGGAAGGTATAATACTCATTATTACATCAGTTGTCAATACTTCTTTCCGGACTTGCTTACTCTTCGGTCTTTTTTTCGGCGACTTGTTTTTTTGCAACAGGTTTTTGAGAAGTTTTTGTCGTTTTCTTTGCTTTTGAAGCCACTTCTTTCTCTTGTTGTGGATGAGCTTTTGCGCGAGAAATCAACTTTGAAATCCTTGATTTTTTTCGTGCTGCGTTATTCTTGTGAATAAGATTTTTTTTGGCACATGTATCAATAGCCTTTTGAGCATCATTAAAAACATCTTCTGCTTTTTTTAATTCCCCACCTTCAACCCATCTGACGATATTCTTAATAAAAGAACGCATCTTCGAAAGTTGAGAATGATTTCTTACTCGTGCGACTTCGTTCTGTTTTACACGTTTCTTTGCTGACTTAATGATCGGCATTTGGTCGGGAAAATTAAAGCCAAAAGATTCTGGCGAAAATAGGGTAGTTTTGTCAAGGGATTCCTCAAATATTTATGAAGAAAAGGAGAAAATTTTTTTCGTGCAAAGAATTATTCGGAATGTACCCGATCAATATCATAGTATCTCATCTGTGACATATCAAAACGAAGTTCACAGTGTCCTATTGGTCCATTTCTGTGTTTTCTAATAAGAATATCAACAATCCCTGGTCTTTCACTATCTTCTTCATAGTAATCATCTCGATACATCATCATCACTACATCTGCATCTTGCTCAATAGCACCTGACTCACGAAGGTCTGAGAGAACAGGCATTTTATTTGGTCGTGCCTCCACAGCACGAGAAAGCTGACTCAGTGCCACTACGGGAACATGAAGTTCACGAGCAAGGGCCTTAAAACTTCGAGATATTTCTGATATCTCTTGTACACGATTCCCTGCAAAAGCCGAGTTTCCAGAAGAGAGCAGCTGGAGATAATCAACAAAGAGAACATCAAGTCCATGTTCCATTTGCAGCCTTCTTGATTTTGCACGAACCTCTGACATAGAACACCCCACAGAGTCATCAATAAATATTGAAGCATTAGAGAGTTCATCCATCACAAGACCCATACGGGCAAAATCTTCATCTGAAAGTTTCCCCTTTTGCATCTTCCAAGAGTCTACTGCTAACCGACTGGCAAACATACGATCGACCAACTGTTCTTTGCTCATTTCCAATGAAAAAATACCCACCTTTTTTTTCTCATTGAGGGCCATATTCATGGCCATTGAAAGTGCAAAAGCAGTTTTTCCCATTGACGGCCTTGCGGCGAGTACTATCATATCTGAAGGATGCAAGCCTGAAAGATACCTATCAAGCCCATTATATCCAGTTGGAATTCCCCCACCAACTTCTTCATCTGACATATGCCTCTCTGCGAATATCTCAAATCGATCAGTGAGAACCTCTTTAATCGAAACAAATTTATCTTTGAGAAATGTCTGTGAGATAGAAAATACTTCTTTTTCTGCAGACTCGAGAAGATCTTCTACCTTTTTTGACTCATCTTTTGCATACCCCATTATTTTATCCCCCGCAGTAATCATTTTTCGAAGGGTTGATTTCTTTTTTACTATCTGAGCATATTCAAAAATATGGCTTGCACTTGGCACTGCTGCTGTAAGCTCAGCAAGGCGTGCTGCCCCTCCGGCAGCATCAAAATACCCCTTGTCCGTCAGCGCAGTTGAAACGGTAATAATATCAATGGGTTTATGAGCATGAAAGAGACCGGAAATAATATCATAGGTTTTGGCATTACTGTCGGTAAAAAAATCTTCTGGAGTCAGAAGATCTGATACCTTAATCATTGCATCTGGCTCAATAAGAATTGAACCAAGTACAGATTCTTCAGCTGCTATATCATTCGGTGGTGATGATTTTGAAGTCGCCAAAATTTCGCACAAAAACTGTACTTGAGATTTTGAAGCGAGAAACCAAAATTATCAAGTATAAAAAATCTTGATAATATTTTGAACCACAAAGAGTGAGAGAATCACTGCAATGAGACCAAGTATTGCAGAAGATACTGTCTTTTTTGCCCATGTGATTTGTTCTTCATCTCCAAATGAGGTCACCAGTCGAAACCCGGCATAGACAATCATTACCACAGCAGCAATTCCAATAACATAGAGAATAAAGTCAAAGAATAGAAAAAAAATAAGGCCCACTTTTTCTATTGCGGTTGCTCCAGTAACAACATTCGGAATGTCAGGAAACAGTGGAATTGACCCCGTTCCTATATCAAGAACATCAATAAGACTCATTGCATGAACAGAAACAGGAGAACAAAAAAGGCAGCCGAATATCAAAAAGATATATCTCATGAAGAGTAATCAATATTCACAAGTCCAGAGACAAAAGCGTACGAAATAGCGGTTACAACAACGCCCACAAGGGACCATACAAGAATATTTTTTGCCTTTCTTATTCGCTCTTCATCTCCGAATTGCCCGACAAAAAGAATCCCAGACCAAAGAGCAACCCCTGTCAAAAGTACTGAAAAAATCCCGAGAATAAAACGAATAATCGACGGAATAAGATCATTTGGAATATCTCCTCCTGGAAGACCCGTTGCTTTTTGTATTGCATCCAATATCTTTTCAATAACACCCATATCAGCCGAACGAGAAATTTCTTCAGCAAAAACTGAATCACCAAATGAAAGAAGTATCAAAACTATTCCGAAGATAATTCCGATAGAGAATTTCATCTCAATATCAATAAAAGAGAGGAATGATATTTTCAATAACCATAAGAGCAAGGAAAACCGCAATAAGACCAATTACAGCGTAAAGAACACTCTCCTTTGCATGGGTAATCTGCTCTTCATCTCCCAGAGAAATAACATATCGAAACCCAGAATAGACAATCATCGTCACAGCGGCTATCCCAACGACAAAGAGTATAAATTCGGTTGCTTTAAAAAAAATAAGACCTACTTTTTCTGTTGCTGTTGCCCCTGCAATAACATTCGGAACATCTGCTACCGCAACAGGAATATCATTCCCAGTAGCGATATCAAGGACACCAGAAATACTATCTGCATATGTAATTGAGGTGGTAAACAGGCCAAAAAGAAGAACAGAAAGTATATTCTTCATCGATTCCAGTTTAAATTTACGAGTCCAGATACAAACGCATACGAAACAGCTGTCACCGCAACGCCCACTAAGGACCAAATCAAGAACCCCTTTGCCTGGGTAATCCGCTCTTCATCTCCGAATTGCCCAACAAAAAGAATTCCAGACCAGAGAGCAACCCCTGTCAAAAGTACTGAAAAAATCCCGAGGATAAATCGAATAATCGATGGAATAAGATCGTTTGCAATATCTCCTCCCGGAAGATCTGTCTCATTATGAATCTCATCAATAATATCATTTACTGGTTTTGGATCTGCATCATCACCAATACCCAAAAAATTAGCCTGTGATGAGAGAGGGAATACAACAAATATATATAACCCTATTCCAATAAAAGAAATCATATTCAAAAAGATTTTCCGAGAAGCACTCATTATCAGCCAGAAAAATTAAAGCGATTGATGAGCTCAACAATAAAGAAAGCAAACATCGATAAGAGAAGTCCGACACCGGCATAAATAATCGTTTTTGTTGCTTTTGTTTTGAGCTCCTCATTACCACCGGCAAAGAGAAACATCACCCCCGAAATAACTCCCATCAAAATCGCAGCAGATG
>JANTGK010000066.1 GCA_024762935.1 Candidatus Peregrinibacteria bacterium
ACGAGAAAGACGATTGTATTTTATATATTATTATTAATTTGTCAACCTATAATTGCGCTATAAGAAAGACATGGAGGTGACTTGTAAATAGAAATACATATTATTCAATAGAGTTTATAATTATTTTTTATATTAAAGGTGTTGCATTTTTATCCTTATCTCCCTGTTCAACATTCGATATTCAACGTTCCCAAATTTTTTCCGTATATGGAAAAAATTTACGGCTGAAACACGGCATATTCAAACATTGGTGCGAGTTCTTGTGGCTTAATCTGTACATTTATTTTTTGTTCAAATGCTCCAGAATTTCCGGTGGCTTGAATAGTAACGTTATCATTAGGAATGGGATTGTCAGTAAAATTAGATAGGTTACTATGTGCACCATCCTGGAATTTAAAGCCGATTCGTATATATGCATCGTTTATTGTTTTTTTCTCTAATGAGATATTCCATTCTCGCTTTTTCCCCATTTGTATGGTAAGACGTGGAAAATAAAGGGGTGTAATAAAATTATTCTCACCGTAAGTAATGTTTCCATCAGAGAACTCCATAATATTAATCGGATAGATTTGCTCTTCATTTCTCATAATTCCCATTGGGTTTTCAAGGCGAACCCAAGCACCATTTTCATCTTGTTTTTTTATTGATACGTTACTGCTAGAAGAAGTGCCATTAAAGTGTTTGAAACACATAAATCCAGCCTCTCCATCATTACAGTTTCTTTCAGCTTTTAATTCGAGTGTATCCTCAGCACTTACTCCATCAGTTTTTGCCTGTAGGCTCCATGTGAGAACGGGTGATTCAAGGTCTTCATCATCGGCAGGTGTGGGAAAGTTACCGGGAATAAATACATCAAAGAAAATATTTTCTATAAGTGTACTCGAATTAAAAATACTTTTTGTCTCACTGGAACAAATCCCATTGGGGCCAAGAACTTCACCAGAATCAGTACAGGAGTCACCAGATGAATTTATTGGCGCAGTACTAGAATCAGTACAGCTTGATATCGAGTAAGTCGTACCCTCAATGTTCTGAGGTTCTTCACAATAATTTACGCCTCCTAAAAATTCTTTCAATTCTGGAGTGTGACATGTTACATTAATACTACCATTATTCCACAAAAATAGGTTTCCTATAGAGAGATTATCACAATCTGTATAGACAGTGCCATTCATCTGATCTCCTAGCGGTATATAATCTACTTTTACTGAATCATCCACAAACAAATCAAAACTATAGGCTTTTCCAAATTGTACTTTTTTCCAGTTGTCTTCAAGGCTTACAATAGTATTCGCATCTGGGATGGCATCTGTACTAAATGCCTTTCGCGGAGGAATATACAAGGTATCATCATGTTCATTACCTTCTGTTCTCGTTCTCGTGAGTCCTGTTCGTGATGTCGCTGACCAGGTGGCATTTGTTTTATTAAGGCGTTGCATATCAATCGACATGCCGGAACTTTCGTATCCTGATGCTCTTCCCCCTGCTTCATAGAGTGCAGATTCAACAGCACCTTCAGCAGCATAAAAGGCTTTACCTGCATTTACAATTTTTGGTGATTGTCTTAGTGAAGAGTCAATAATACTTCCTGCACCAGCAGCAACAATAAATATAAAACTAGTCACCCCAAGCGAGATAAGAATAGCGTTTCCCTTTTGATTATGTGAGAAGATCATGGGTCAGGAAAAAGAACATTAGAAAGAGTACGAGAGGTAATAGTCGTTTGTATGGATATAGCCATTTTGGCTGTGTTTCCGGGAAGTTGCCTTGTAAGGGTTTCACCAGGTTGAACCGTCATGATAATAGTGACATGCGGCTGGATTTGGGAATCGGCACCTGTTTCACTAAAGGCTTTTCGGGGATCATCAAGTGGGCTAATAAAAAATCTCAAGTCGGTAATACTAATACTTCGGGGACTGATGGGAATAAAATCATCAAGTTGGATATAATTTTTCTCGTTTACTTGGAAATTATCTTGCTCTCCTTCAAAATCGAGAATTCCATCACTGGGATTGGCAGGTGATTCGGGAGTTCCAGTATCGATGAGAGGATCAGCATCGTGGTAATCAGTAAGGGCTTCAAGTTCAAGAATACCAAGTCGTTCTCCCCCATCTATATTTCCATCTGCTCCAGCTGTCCAATAGGCCTGATTGTTGGGGGTTGCCTTTGTATCTTCATCTATGTCTCCATCTCCATCATCATCAATTTTATTATCGAGTCGCCTGAGAATTGTCTTTTTTGTTCCGTCAGCATTAATGAGATAGAGTTCAAGTTGTTCGTGGTCGTCAGTAATGCCAGCGGCACCGAGTTTGTTGATAGCATGTTTTGAAGAATCATCGTTTCCGGTTGTTTCTCCTTGGCTATTATCTGCAAAAGTATCGAAGTATCCTTCATTAAAATTATTTGGGTTTTCTCGAGTACAATCACTAAAGAAATCGCCAACATCACAATCTTCTACATAGTAAAAATGCCACTCATATTCTTTTGGGAATTTTCCATAGAGAAAATTGTCATCATTACTCATGTCAAAATCGCCTTTATTGCTTTGTGCAAAGTATTCTGCATAATCGATAGTATTATCTCGAACAAGATTTGCTATTCGATTTAAGAGGAACTGTGTTTCTTCGATAACAAGGTTTCGTATTCGCTCTTTTTTCTGAGCGTTATAAAAATTTACCGTAATAGTGGTGGTAATCGTGAGGACAAAAGCGAAAATAGAAATAGCAACGAGAACCTCGATAAAAGTATAGCCGCCAGTATTTTTTCTTATGAATTCCATTCGTGTCGATCTAAAAAGTCAGTCATAATGGTGTTCATTACGACGGTATGATCTCTTCCTTTCTGGTTCCAAGAAACTGTTGAAATAACGAGAATACGATTATCCTGACCAGTTTCTGTTGTTGGGGGGGCTCCTGAAGAAACAGGAAAAGCCCCTGGGGTAATCGGGTCAGTGCTATCATCAAAATTTGTTTCATCGATGTAATACATCTCTATCTTTCTAGAAAAGACTGACGTATCGGTGCTTCCACTTTTGTTATGTGTAAAAAAAGTTTTCCCGTTTATTTCTTTGGTGAAGAGTTGGTATCCATCTTCATAATTGGGATCCGTAACAATATTATCAAATTTTGTATCAGGAATAATTTTCCAACGGAAGTTACTCGGATCAAAATCGACAATAAAATTTGGTGAATCACCTTCACTACTTGTTGTCCAGGGGTGATCGTTTTGTCCAAATCCATTTGGACTACAATCTGTATCACTTGTATCAATAACTCCATTTTCATCGGTGTCTTCCCAAAAGTTCCAACATTCTCTGAGGTTTGAAGAGTATGTGAGCCAGTTTGTATCTCGTATACTTCGAACAGCTTCAAGCCCTTCTTGGGCAAGATTGGTAGCAATCATTCGTTTTTGGTTTGTTTGATTTGACTCCATTGCTGCAATAATTACAGCAAGTGCACCAGCAAGACCAAGGGAAAGAATAAAAAGCGAGACCAGTACTTGCATCATGATGGAACCTTTTTCATTAAAGGTGTTTTTTATTCTCTTCTTTTCTAATGAGTCTGTTTTTATCCTCCTCTTTTCGAAAGAGGGGCTAGGGGAGATTTTCTTGTTCTTCTTGCCGCTAATGTTTTTAGGCATCATGAGCATTCGTCACCAGAAATAACTTCAAAAAACCTCGAAACCCGATTCATGCATATTCGTTTTGTTCGACCCATATATTCAAACGTGAGTTCGCTGCTTCGGATATCATTACTGGCTGTTCCATCATTCATGACCATAACAGCATTTGGAGGGATGAATATCGTTGTGAATGTGGTAGTTGGAGTAACAGTATCAGGTTTGGTATTTTCTATACTAAATTTCCATGGAGCTGGAATAGTTTTCTGTTCTAGTTCGGTATCATCTGCTGAGTATTGCCCATCTTCTACTCCACCACCCGAACCATCATTATCATCGACAAAGTGAGTAATACGCATTTTTGGATTGGAACCATCAAGGTATTCGAGATGAACTCCAAAGCCGCCATCTGGAGTAGATGACCCAATAACTCGATTTGTAATCGCGTCTGATCTGGCAGATCTGAGATACGTCAAAACGGTATCAACATCATTTTGAAACATCTCTATTTTTTTTCTTTTTGTGGTGGAATCATTCATCGTTACCATACCGAGGGTAAGCAGCGATACAATGCCCATGACAACTACTATTTCCACAAAGGTAAAACCGGCGGTATTTTTTGTTTTTTTGAACACTGTTTTTTTGTATATTTCTATCAATTAATTTTCTCATATTTTTAACGATTTGTCAAAAACCATTTTATGATTTCTTCTGCTTCGCTGAGGTTTTTTGGGGCATCTTGTAATCCCTTTCTGATTTCTGATGTTTTCCACCCAAGACCTTCAAGAGCAGAGATGGCTTCTTCAGTGGCGATTTTACCTTTTGGAGGTGATGATTGAGAAGAATCGAGAGGAGTAAGGACATTCATTTTTTCCCGAAGTTCAAGAATGGCTCGTTCTGCTGTTTTTTTGCCAATTCCCTTTATATTACAGAGGAATGAAACATCTTCATTGGCAATGGCATGTTGCACTGAGTCTTCACCAACCGAGAGAATTTCGAGGGCTATTTTAGGGCCGATTCCTGAAACTGAAATGAGGTGTTGAAAGAGGATGAGTTGTCTTTTTGATAGAAAACCAAAAAGTGAGAGATCATCTTCTCGAACATTTAAGTGGGTAAAAAGTGATATTTCTTTTCCCACGGTAGCTGTATCAATTACTGGCTGAGGACACGAAAGAGAAAATCGGAATGCAGCTGCTTCTAATATGATATTATTTTCTTCAATCTCTCGTACATATCCGGTTATTCCTGCAATCATTATGAAATAAATTTGTGTCTCTATTGTGTCTCGTTTATGGCGAAGTTGCAAGAAGAGGCGGAGGCGATTTAGTAGAAAAAATACTCCACTACATCTGCCATCCTCTTACTCAAGAAACGTACTCCGCTATATCTGCCACCCTCATGATACTTCAGGGTTGAACCCTGAAGTACAAAAATATCGGGCCCATGAATGCAAATCCGAACCTGTCAGTAGGTGAGATATATTCATTG
>JANTGK010000067.1 GCA_024762935.1 Candidatus Peregrinibacteria bacterium
TGTATACAGATGAGGGAGAACCAGAGAATGTGGCAGTAAACTTATCTCTTGAAGAAATTCATAATTTTGATGATTTTGGGTTTGAAAAAAGAATGACCATAGAAACATCACTCAATGAAGAACTATCACTGTATCCAAATAAAAATGGTGATGGAATGCCACAGGATTTACTGAAACCAGGTCTGAAAGTCGGAGATTTTTATACAATTACCACTAAAATACCCAAACAATCTATTTCCTTTGTACTGACTGCACTACACATGAGAGTGACTCCTCTTCAAATAAAAGTAGAAGCAGAAATAGAAGTGCAAGGCTTTGATAGTAGTGGTAAGCTCATAGCTCAGAAAACTGAATTGATTTACCCACTACCAGATAAAGACTTTGGATCTCGGATGATATCAATATCAAGCAATAATCATGATATTGCAAAAGTAATAATACGAGTAAAAAAGGGATCTGCAACTTTTCACTTGAAAGAAGTGAGATTAACAGAAAAAAGAAATCTCACCTCGTCAAAATCATCAAACCCTTTCCTGACAGGAAATTTATATGATGGAAATTATAAAAATGGAGAAGAATTTTCCTTAAAAGATACATTTCCAACAGGTGTATACAGGTATTCATTCGAAGCACTAAATAACAAGAGGGTCACACATTTACCTCAAAAATATGACGGGCCCGTAATCGGACCAGAAGTTGAAGAACCACTTACTTTTGAAACAGGATACAGCAATGTTGTATTTTTGCCAGGGATACAAGGAAGTCGGCTATATAAACAAAAACCTGCGAATTGCATTATTAATTGTGAAGATCAATTATGGGAACCAACTCCAGATGACAGGAATTCCGACGCACTAAAGTTACGAATGATTTTTAATGAAACTAAAGAAATTGAAAGTAAAGAAAAACGAATATATACAAAAAAAATAATCACCGAGGGTCTTGGCATATTAAATATGTACCTCTCATTATTAGAAGATTTAAAAAAATGGAAGCAAGAGGGAGCTATTAATGACTTCATGATAATACCATATGACTGGAGGTATTCTTACGAGCAAATATTGAGCGGCGGAAAAATTGAAAATGGAAATATTTATTATGCAGATAATTCATCAGGTTCATATATAAAGCATGCTATTGTTGAAGCAATAGAAAAATCTGCAAATGGAAAAATTACTCTTGTAGCACATAGTATGGGAGGTCTAGTTGCCAAAAAAATGTTTGCAGATCTTGAAAAAGAAAATTCAACAGAAGCAAATTTTATCCTTGATAATACAGAAAATTTTATCATGGTAGCCTCCCCGCAGCTCGGTACACCAAAATCCATCGTATCACTTCTACATGGAAAAGGAATTTTAAAAGAACTCCTCTTGTCTAACAGTACAGCCCGAAAAGCGAGTGAATTTATGCCTGGTGCCTTCAGTCTTATTCCATCAGAAGAATACTACAATCGAGTATATGAAATCGGGCAGAATTTAACAGATGTAATTAAGCTACATGGCTCGCTGAGATATACTAGAGAAGAAATTGGTCGATACCTCATAAACCGACTTAGCTATCAAACAGGTTCCGATACGTATAGTTATTCAATAAATACATATGAAAATATAGTAAAATTCTTAATAGATATAAGCTATAGAACAGTGTCAGATGATGACAATACTAGATTACCCATTGCACTCAATGAAAAACTATTAAAAGATAGCAGGGATCTTCATAGAACAATTGATAATTGGAAATCAACGAGAGAAAATATGAAAATAATACAGATAGCAGGCTGGGGAATGGCAGATACCATCAGTGGTGTTGAGTATACGAAAGAGAGAAAATGTTTTGAATTTGGCATTGAGTATCTATTCTGTGACCATCATTTTGATTATGAACCAATTTTTACAATGGATGGTGATGAGACAGTTGTAATTCCGAGTGCCATTGCTATGAGGAATATTAAAGGAGTAGAGACATATTATGTGAATATAAAAGGGTATAATGAAAGTGGTCTTTTTGATTCAACAAAGAATAGAAACCATGGATCCATTCTTGAAATCGACAGTATTCGAAACCTCATTAATAGAACTGTTCAACATCAAGCAATAAATCTTACAGATGCTGACCTCAGATATATTTCCACAACCAAGCCGACACATGCAGATGAAGAAAAATACATTCGCCTTGCTCTCCACTCCCCTGTAAGCATTGATATTTACGGGCCAGAAAATAGTCATACCGGCTTCACCTACAACCCAGAAAGCCCAGAAGAGATTACCGGTTTCATCGAAGAGATTCCCAATAGTTATGCGATGCAATTTGGCGAAGGAAAATATCTCGGATTCCCAGCAAATTCTGAGTACAGAATAGAACTCCAAGGACTTAATAATGGGACCTTTACTTTTGAAATAGAAGAATTTATTGGTGATGAGCTCCAAGACACAAGAGTTTTTGAAGATGTCCCTACTACTCAGAATATGAAAGCTGAGATGACACTTACTACACTCGATGAATCAACTCCCCTCTCCATTGATATTGATGGTGATGGAACAGAAGACGCTGCCCTAACAGGCGAAGAAGAGGATATGCAAGAAAATACCCAAGTGAGCATAGAGATAATAAAGAGTGTCATTAAAAATACAGAGATGCGCTCAATACTAAAAAAACAACTCCTCAAACAAATAAAAATACTCCAAAGAGTCACAAAAAAACAGAAAACAAAAAAAGCCATTCTCACTCTAGAAAAAATGGTCAAACAACTCAAACTCCAGATAAAACGGAATCAAAAAACGACCGAAAAAATAGAAAAGTACAAGGAGAGAATAGAGAAGAATAAACAAAGAGTCGGAATACTTATTACCAAAGTTTGTCAAAGACAATACGGAACTCGTTGGGAAAAATGTTATGACAAATATATTAGTTATTACGAGAAAGCTTTTGAGAAAAGAATTCAGTTTTATAAAGCTCGACTTAACATCTGGATAACAGATGAAGATGCGGAACTCCTTTTATTCTACTTACATGGCTTAAAGGGGAAGATTGAGAATAATTGGAAGAGAGTGATGTAAGAGTGATAGAATATAAAGGAGAATAAATGTTCTCCTTTATATTTAAATAAATTATGGGTTATAGGAAAAAAATCTCACTCTTGTTGCTTCTTTCCTCAATAATTCCATTCTTAGTAACTCTACTAATAAAATTTTGTAATGAAACTGGCTATTATAGCAACATCCATTACTGTAAGGTGTACTCTTTGAATTTTCAGATTAAAGATAATATCGATACTATCCTTGAGCCACTCCTCTTACCTTCCCTCTCCACACTCCCTCTTCTTTTTCTCCTCCTCTTCACAAAAGAAGCGGTCTACAAATCATGGAAAAAATTTTTCCTCTGGTTTCTTCCACTAGCTGGGTTTTGGATAGTTCTTGTTCCTTCTCATTGTGGTGGTGGATGGATTATGGGGTGCCTCAATAGAGAGATGGCTGTATGGATCTCATCTGGCTTTTTCCTCTTCATCTCTCTCCTCATTATAATCATCAGGTCGTGGCAGTTGGCTGATAATCCACTTGGTTTTCTTGAGGGTGGGAAGCCATTAAAAGTACCTGATACGTTCACAAAAAAAACTCCTATAAAACTCAGTGATATTTCTGTCATTGTCACCGCTATTACAGAAGCAGAATCAACTCAAAGCAAGAAAAAAATAACCGAGACATTGTTGTCTCAGGGATTTAAAAAGAAAGATATTGAGAAGGCTTTTGAGGAAATAAAGAAGAATAAAAAGAATTCAGTTTTATAAAGCTCGACCCAAGGAGTCTCTGCAAAAAGATGAATTTTGTAAGCCGCTATGTTTTTTGTATTTCTCCTATAGTTTTGTAGAGACTTCTTAGATGTTTGGGTTGAGAATGAAGATGCAGAGCTCCTCTTATTCTACTTACATGGCATAAAGGGGAAGATTGAGAATAATTGGAAGAGAGTGATATAATAGAAAGGAGATTGAGGTCTCCTTTTTATTTAGATGAGCATGAGTTATAGGAAAAAAATTACAGTTATTTTCATTATCTTCTTGGTAATTATAGGTATTGCTCTAATTATCACTGAATTAGATGTTATTCATTATAATCAATTTGGATATCAAGCTAATGATATTAGAGATATTTTTGGTCAAGGAATGGGACTACTTTCTCTCTCTGCTCTCCCGACTCTCTTCCTCCTTCTCTTTACCAAAGAAGCGGTCTACAAATCATGGATATTATTTTCGTTAATATTTTTACCAATCTCAATTACCCTTATTGCGATAACACCTGAACATTGTGGTAGTCTATTTTGTTTATTTACAAGAGAGAACATAACCTTTTCTCTCTCCGGTCTTTTCCTCTTCATCTCCCTTATCATAATCATTGTACAATCCATTCAGACAAGAGGAAAAAAGTGAAGCAGAATCAAAGTGAAGAAAAAAATGATATAGTATAAAGGAGAATGAATGTTCTCCTTTATATTTTTTTAAATAAGGTGGGATACAAGAATGAATTAAAGTATGTATTCATATTCTCATCGGCAGGAGTGTTACTTCTGTTCTTTTCATACCTTAGATTTAAACTAGGTTTAGATTTTGGAAAAAAATTTTTTGAGCGGGATGAATGGATTCTAGCAGCTATAATAATTCTTGCTCTTTCCTTATTTATCCCCTCTATCCTCTTATTCTTCGCCAGGGAGTCAGTCTATAAATCATGGAAAAAATTTTCCTTCTGGTTTCTTCCACTAGCTGGGTTTTGGATAACTCTTGTCCCTATTCAAACAGATTGTAATTTTTATGCACCATGTATTAACAAAGAAAGTGTCATACTTATCTCATCTGGCTTCTTCCTCTTCATCTCTCTCCTCATTATAATCATCAGATCATGGCAGTTAGCTGATAATCCGTTTGGATTTCTTGAGGGTGGGA
>JANTGK010000068.1 GCA_024762935.1 Candidatus Peregrinibacteria bacterium
ATGGAACCACCACTCAACGCCTTTTCCCTACAGAAGTCTGTACTCCCAGTGGTTGTGGAAGCCACTATACGGATTGGCTTAGAATCGCCAGTGAAGAGAATCATACGTGCGGATACCGATCAAATGATGAAATGTACTGTTGGGGACATGAATGGTTTGGTGAACTTGGGTTAGAAGGAGGAGGGGCACAAGTTCTCCCACAAAAAGTCCCATCTATTACTGTTGCTCCATAGATATTTTTGACAGAAAAGAGAAAGTTATGAAGACTGATTTAACTATCAAAATATGGAGAGTGATACACTCCCCCTCTTAACCAAAAGAGTGGGGAAGCTCGCCTCCTTTCTTCGTTCCAGAAAACTGGAGTTTCGCAGCCACAGGCCGGCGGCTTTTTTTAAAGGAAGAGCAGGATGCTTCGCAATGGTCTAAACAATTCTCCTTAGTCCCTCTTTGAAAAAGGGGGAGACAGATGCAGGAGAGTGTTTTTTTGCTCTATTGATAATAAAATATACAAAAAGACTTGAAAAAAAGAAGTATTTGTGAGATAATAATCTGAAAGTTACTTTTTCAACACAAACATGAAAAACTTTATAAAAAATATTTCGCTCTTTGATGCGATTTCGACAGTTCTTGTTCTTGGCGTTCTTTCTGCAATGCTTTTTGTAGGAACAGCTGATAATGCCAGTGCAGCTCTCCTTGGTCCTGGTGACTGTCTTGATGATATTAACTGCTCAGATGAAGCAAATGGGGAGGCTATTAGAGATACAATTAAGGATGTTTTAAATTTTCTCCTTACATTTGTTGGTATTATTGCCGTTGCATTTATTATCTGGGCTGGGTTCCTTATGATGACAGCTGCTGGGAATGAAGAGCAAGTCGAGAGTGGAAAGAAAATCATTATTTGGGCTGCTGTCGGTATACTAGTAATACTATTTGCTTGGGTCATCGTTGCCTTTGTGGTTGATTTTGGTACTGGAAGTCAGACTGGTGCAGGTTGATTATTAATACGACTGATTGACACTTGGGAATTCACCTTTTCTTACGGAGGAGGTGAATTTTTGTATGGCAGTGAGTTCTGCTGTATATGTTTCTCCAAAGCGTTTTAAAAATTTTGGAGAAAACTTTGGGTTTGTTCTCCCGACGAGGTCAGAGTAGACGAGTATTTGACCATCAATATCTGCTCCGGCTCCAATGCCGATACAAGAAATATCGAGACTGTTTTGGAGTTTTTTTGCGGTTGTTGCTGGAATGCATTCGAGTACAATATTTTGCACTCCCCTTTTCTGGAGACCGATGGCATCTGTTTGGAGCTTGTCTTTTTCTTTTTCATCTCTTCCTACGAGAGTAAATTTTTTTGCTGTTTGTGGTAATAACCCGATATGTCCGGTGATTTTAAATTTATTTTTTATGAGAATTTCTATTTGAGGAAAGATTTCCTCACCACCTTCGAGTTTTAATATGTTGATTCCAATATTTCGGAATTGCAAAGCTGATTGAAGTGCTTTTTCTGGTGTGTCGTATGTGCCATATGGCATATCAGCTATTACTACAAACCCAGTTGGTGTTGCTCGTAAAACTGCTTCTGAATGACGAAGCATCATATTAAGGGTGACATTTTTTGTGCTTTTTAATCCGTAGACAGTCATTCCGAGAGAGTCCCCTACCAAAAGGGCATCAGCACCTCCTTTGACACTTATTTGTGCGGAAGTGTAATCGTGAGCCGAAATCCAGACTTGTTTATTTATAAGAAGGAAAGATGACCATTTCAGAATAATGATTTGTGTAGAAAGATTAAAGAAAAAAGAACAGGATGTTGGTATGGTGCAGAATACGGTAACATATTCAATTGTAGGATGAACAAATGAGGATAATAAAAGATGAAGAAACTAACTTCTGTATAAAAAATATTGACAGTACTTGCATGAAGTCGCTATGCTCTCTCAGCATATTTTCTTTTTTTACTATAAAATGGCAGACGGTACCTATGATCGTTCAAAACCGCACGTAAATGTGGGAACCATTGGTCACGTTGACCATGGAAAAACTACACTTTCCGCAGCAATATCTCATGGATGTTATAAACTTTATGGTGGAAATAACTCTGCTAAAGATTTTGCTGAAATCGATAATGCTCCTGAAGAGAAGGAACGTGGTATTACTATTAATACTTCACATCTTGAGTATGAAACCGAAAAACGTCATTATGCTCATGTAGACTGCCCAGGACATGCTGACTACGTAAAAAACATGATTACTGGTGCAGCTCAGATGGATGGAGCCATTCTTGTTGTCTCTGCTGCTGATGGGCCTATGCCACAGACTCGAGAACATATTCTTTTGGCTCGACAGGTTGGTGTTCCAGCGATTATTGTCTTCTTGAATAAAGTAGACCAAGTAGATGATCCAGAACTTATTGATCTTGTTGAAATGGAAGTTCGTGAGCTTCTCAGTAAGTATGACTTTCCTGGAGATGAGGTTCCTGTTATTCGAGGATCTGCATTGAAGGCTTCAAGCCCTGATGCAACTGATGAGGATCTTGCTTGTATTAAAGAGCTTGCAGAAGCACTCGATAGTTATATTCCAGAACCAGTACGAGAAACGGATAAGGATTTCCTTATGCCAGTTGAAGACGTCTTTTCTATTAAAGGGCGTGGAACTGTTGCTACTGGTCGTATTGATCAGGGAGTTGTTAATACTGGAGATGAGGTAGAAATTGTTGGAATCAAAGATACCGTAAAAGTTACTGTTACAGGAGTTGAGATGTTTAAAAAGACTCTTGATGAGGGAAAAGCTGGTGATAATGTTGGAATTCTCCTTCGTGGAATTGAGCGAGATGAAATCGAACGTGGACAGGTTCTTGCAAAACCAGGGACTATTACTCCTCATACAAAGTTTGAGGCGGAAGTTTATGTTCTTTCAAAAGATGAAGGTGGACGACATACTCCATTCTTCAAAGGATATAAACCTCAGTTTTACATTCGAACAACTGACGTTACTGGGTCTGTTGAACTCCCTGATGGAGTTGAAATGGTTATGCCTGGAGATAACGTACAAATGGTTGTCACACTTGGAGCTCCTATTGCCCTTGCAGAACAGACAAAATTTGCGATTCGTGAAGGAGGTCGAACTGTCGGTTCAGGAATCATCTCTAAAATAATTGAATAAAATGGTATTATCCTCCCTCATCTTTTTTCGAAAACAGAAAAAGGTGAGGGATATTAACTTCATTTTGATCTTTTCAATCTAAAACTAAAAGGACAGGTGTCCTCGTTTCATAAAAACATTATCGCCTACACTCCTTTTGGCTTTTTTCTTTTTTTACCCCTTCGATGTCTGCAGCAGTTGCTTCTCAAAAAATTCGTATTATTTTGAAATCATTCGATCATAGTGTTGTCGATGATGCAGCACTTACTATTCTTGATACTGCAAAAAGAAGTGGAGCTATTACTGCTGGACCTGTTCCCCTCCCCGTAAAAATAAAAAAGTTTACTCTCAATAGATCAACTTTTGTCAGCAAAGATGCTCGGGATCAGTATGAAATCCGTGTACACAAAAGACTTATTGATATTACTGAGGCTACTGGAAAAACAGTAGATCAGCTTCAGAATCTTCATCTTCCTGCAGGAGTAGAAGTGGCGATTAAAATGAGTGTGTAGTCACCCTTAAGGGAAATGATGTATTGCCTCCTTTTATTATGATGAACTTGTTCTCTTGATACAACGGGCCTTTTTGACAGAATCTTTTTCAGTATTAATACTTTTGAATTTTTTCCGTAGAACACAGTCGCAGGGAAAACGAAGACAAATTATAAAAAGGCAACGGCCACAGACCAAAGAACGAAGTATTCGAAAAATTAAAAAACCAAATGGTAAATACAGAAGGAGATTTGGAAAAGTCGTATCTCAAATATGGGTGTATGTCATTCTTACGTTTATGGGTGCGGCAATTTTAAGCAGTGTATTTTTTTTAGCTTACTTTCGGGTTCAACAAATACAGATATCAAGGGAAGATATTCGTATTGATGGAGCTACTCTTGGTCATTTTTTAAGCTCTTCTTATGCTGGAAAAAATATATTTCTCATTTCTAAAAATGAAATTACTCAGAAGGTGACACAAGCCTTTCCTGAAATAAATACTCTGCGAGTCCAAAAAAAATATCCAAATACTCTTGTCATCCATGTATCAACATTTCCTGTTTCCTTTCGCTGGTCTTGTGAGCGAACGAGTAAATCTTTTACTATAGAGGGAGACGTAGAAAAAGAAGTAACGTCTGAACTCTATTATATAAATAGTGCCGGCCTTATAACTATCCCGACAGAAAGTGAAAAGAATGCCTTTCTTATATATGAAAAATCTCCTTGCCCTGAAGTGATAAAAAGGAGGGATCAAATTCTTCCTGCATCAGTTATTGATGAAATTACCAAGAGTAAGAATCTCCTCGAATCTGTTATTGGGAAGAAAATTGTAAGAGCCGGATATTATCGTGATGGAGATGAGATCCATCTTATTGCAGATGATGAGACTTCTTTTTGGATTGATTTTGAAAACCCTTTTCAAGATCAGATCAATAAGTTAAAAGCAGCAATTGAAATGGATGCAACACTCTTGGGTGCAATGGAACATGTGGATCTTCGTATTACCGGCAAGATTTTTTATAAACCAAAACCATGAGCAATTACAAATTACAAATTACAAATTACAAATTACAAATTACAAATTACAAATTACAAATTACAAATTACAAATTACAAATTACAAATTACAAATTAC
>JANTGK010000069.1 GCA_024762935.1 Candidatus Peregrinibacteria bacterium
AATTGCTCAACAAAATTTTTTGTAGCAAGAATCATTCTCCCTCCCGAGCTCATTAGAATCATTCCATCAGTAATTTTTTTTTCGAATACTAGGATATGGAGAGGGGATTTTAGAAACGAAAGTGCTCTCTTTCTGCAACAGAACGAAAAGTATTTTTTGCGCGATGCAGGAGGCTAGTCACGGCACCTTCAGAAATATGTAAGATATGAGATATGTCTGAGTATTTTTTATCCTGTAAAAAACGAAGTACTAGTACCGACCGGTGACGAGGAGTCATATGACTTAAGATATAGTGGACATGCTGACTATTTATTTTTTTTTGCACTTCTTCTGTAAGAGTTACTCCGTCAGCGATATTTTTTAGAAGAGCATCATCAAGAGAATGGGTTTCAAATTCGTGACGAGTTTTTGCCTTTCGATAAGCAGATATTGTGTGATTATGAGCAATGCGATAAATCCATGGACCAAATTTTTGCTGCAGATTAAATTTTCCGGATTTTAAATCTTTCCAGGCGCTAATCCATACCCCTTGTGCAATCTCTTCAGCACGTTCAGGGGAAAAATATGAAATGCGTTGTATATAACGAAAAATTTGTTCTTGATAGCGATGCATCAGGCAAGAGAAAGCCTGTTGTTTCCCTTTTTGGATATCAGAAATTAATTTTTCATCTGAAAAATTATTTTTATCATCACAATATGTGCATCCCCTCAAGATATGAGAAGGAGATTTATTTTTTACTTTTGACATATATTTAAAAAATAATTCTTATCGCTTGCAAGAAAAAAAACAGAAGATAATCGCTCCTATAACGTATCAATATGAGGAGTAAAGGTAAATGAAAAGAATGGATGATTACATCAGATTATTTTTTCTTTTTCCCCTTTCTATGAAAAACTTTAAAAAAAATGCCCAGAGTGGCAACCAAATCGTTCCTTCAAGGAGTGCGTTGGATCAGTTTTTTCCTAGTTCTTTTTGGGAAATGGACTGGCCTCAATCGTTTTTGAATGAGACGAATTTTGTTCGTACTCCAACGTGTGATATTTCTGAAACAGATCGAGAAATTATATTTGAATTAGAGGCTCCTGGATTTGACTCAAAGGATATTTCGGTAGAAGTGGACGACGATATCTTAAGTATACGTGGAGAACACGAGGAGAAGTCAGAAACAAAAAAGAAAAGATACTTTCAGCGTGAGCGTCAAAAAGGAACATTCTATCGTGAATTTTCTCTTCCAAAATATGCTGATGTAGACCACATAAAATCAAAAATAAAAAAAGGAATGTTGAAAATTACCATTCCAAAAAAAGAAAAAGGTCAAAAGAAACAGATTTCAACTTCAGATTCATGAAATTTCACGATCGAATAGATGCGGGGCGCCAATTAGCGAAAAAGTGTATATCTTTTCGAGGGAAGGATAATACAATCGTTTGTGGTCTGCCTCGAGGTGGTGTTCCTTTAGCGTGGGAGGTGGCTCATTTCTGTCACCTCCCACTCGATATTATTGTGCCTCGGAAGATTGGTGCTCCCGGACACGAAGAATATGCTATTGGTGCTGTTACCGAAAGTGGTGACTCTGTATTGGATGAGGAAATTATTGCTCATATGAATATTTCACAGGAATATATTCAACATAAGATTGTACTTGAGTCAGAGGAGGCGAAGCGTCGTCTTCGAATATATCGCCAAGATTTCCCCCCACGAGATTTAAAAGATAAGACAGTACTTATCGTAGATGATGGTATTGCAACAGGCTACACTATGCAGGCAGCAATTCTTACTGCGCGTGGTGAACATGCTCGAAGAATAATCGTTGCTGTTCCGGTTGCATCTCGTGAATCTCTCAGTGATTTATTGCCTCTGTCAGATGAGGTTATTGTTGTTTTTGTGCCGGAAACACTGGGTTCAGTCGGCGCTTTTTATGACGATTTTTCTCAGACGAGTGATGCTGAGGTCATTGAACTTATGAATAAGCGATAAGGGATGTAAATTGAAAAACCTCTCGAAATTGTGCTGGGTTTTTATTGTAGCTTGTTTCCAAAAAATTTGAGTACATCATGGGAATGAACTCTTCAGAAAAAAAATGGAAGAGTGCAGTTGAAGAGTTATTTTTTCTCAAGCTCTATGTACGTTTTATAATCCCCACGGGTAGAGATCTGGAACGGTATGTTCTTCGGGGGAGATATGAAGAGGGTGTAGTGGTCTTGTTGAATCGCAAAAAAGGAGGTAGTCATATCTTTTTTTTATATATGTTGGTACATAATTTCCATGTTGTTCTTGAGAAGGGTCATATACCACACCAATGGCCCTTTGACCTCGTTTTTCATTTAAGGTAGAGGGGAGTGATTGTGTTTCACAAAAAAAGTCATCTCCTCCTCCATAATTATGAAGTATTTCATCTATACTTTCTGTTTTTGCAGAAGGAACAGTCATAATTTCCATTGGTGCATCCCACGAATTGCCAGCAATTACTGATCCCTGATATGTAGAAAACCCAACCAAAGCGACGTCAGATTTTTTCATATTTTCTCTTGCTAACTGTCCAATGTTGAGCATTCCTGATGCTTCCATATCTGTTGCCCGAGCATCGCCAATATGAGTGTTGTGTGCCCAGATGATTCCCTTTGACTCCTCTCCGTATTTTTTTGTGAGTCGCTGGAGTGTTTCCCACATATGGGTATCGCGCATGTTCCATGATTGTGGTCCTCCACGAATCATCTGTCGATAGTATTGTTCTGCATTTTGTATGATCATTGCATTCTGCGTAGCATTAAAATACCCCTCGGTATCTTTCATTTGCATATTCATTTTTCTGTACCTGAGCTGTTTGAGCATGTCTGTAATCTCATCAGCACATCCATCTGGAAAGTAGAAGTTATCCATTCCATATTGTTGAAAATTCTCCCGATACGGAAAAAAACAACGATAGACGTTATATATGAGTTGAGTGTGTTCAGGATAATTTTTTTGTAAATATAATTTTATTGCTTCAATGGATTCCCAGAGACTGTAAACATCAAGTCCATAAAATCCAATCTCTTTCTTTTTTTTCTCTGAAGTGTTGTGGTTCTTCATCCATTCAACAAAATGAACTATTTCCCAATTTGCCCACATCCATGTGGGCCATCGAGAAAAGTCATGCAGAACAGAAAAAGCTTCTGTTTTTGTGTCATGAGTATTTTGTATGTATTTACAAATTTGGTAACAACCGGGCCAATCACCTTCTACTGCAATATAATCGAAACCATAATCGGTAATAAGTTTCTTACTGATATGTGCACGCCAGGTGTAAAATTCTGAGGTACCATGAGATGATTCACCGAGAAAAACATATTTTGATTGCCCTATTTTTTCTGCTAAGGCGGTGATATCATCTGGCTGTTGTAGGGGAAAAATATGTGACATGAGTATGTATAGAGTGAGTGACTTACTGAAAATAGTGAAAAAATAAAAACCACCCTCGCTAATTGATACGCAAGGTGTGATATTTTCCTTCCGATTTTTAGAAAGATTATTGCAAAAAGAGAATGGGTTGCTAAATATTGTGTGAAAAAAGCAGTACCGATTTCTAGGTTGTTTTTATATTGTTATTCAAATTCTTTTTTCCCAAGCCTTTTTTCTGGAGATACCATGGGGACGCCAAGTATTTTGTAGATTTCCTCTTCTGTTTCTCCTGCAATGTGTTTGTTTCCCCGAAAGAGCCCATATTCTGAAAGTTTTAACCCTTTTTTTTGTGCCCTTTGTCGGAGAAGGATATTGTGTTCTTTTGATCCTGTAAAATACTGTAATGCAGAGCCAAAACTTTTTTTCGGAACAACTCGAAGGTCAACCTGTCGACCTTCTTCTTGAATGCGAACGGATGCTTTTGTTGTTCCTTTTGCAATAATATTTGTGACTTCGGGAAGGGAACAAAAAAAATCAATGACTGATTTTGGGGTGTTACTTTCAACAAGCAGATCAATATCACCAATATCTTTCTGTTTTCGTCGCAAACTCCCTGCAAGGACAATTTTTTTCACCTCAGGGCAAGATTTCATCTTTTTTATGAGTTTCTTTGCCATCATATTTGCTTTTTGAAATGGGATGCGGTCATTGCTTTTTTTGACAAGATGAAGAGCTTTTTTAAAGTTTTGTATTTTTTTATCCCCAAAGCCAAAAGTTTTTTTGAGTGAACCATCTTCAAGAGATTGGATAAATTGCTTTTTATTTTCTATTCCCAAATCAAACCACATCTGTCGGATGCTTTTCGGACCAAGACCAGGAATTTTGAGAAGTTCAAAAAGACCAGGAGGAATTTTTTTTCTTTTTTGATCTAAGACAGTGATGTGACCTGTTTTTCGGAATTGAATTATTTTTTTTGCAATTCCTTCACCAATACCAGGGAGGGAAATAAGCTCTTTTTCAGATAGTGTTTGAAGATCATGTTCAGAGATTTCTGCCACTATGAGTGCTGCACGACGATACGCATGGATGCGAAAGGTTTCTTCACCAAGAATTTCAAGAGTATCAGCAAGAGTATTGAGGGCCTTTTTGAGTTCTTGAGAGAGCATTAAAAAGCAGATATCTACACTATAACAAAATAAAAGTTTTCTTTGCTATGTGTAAAAAGGCTC
>JANTGK010000070.1 GCA_024762935.1 Candidatus Peregrinibacteria bacterium
TGGTGGGCCCGGCTGGACTTGAACCAGCGACCAATCGGTTATGAGCCGACTGCTCTAACCACTGAGCTACGGGCCCTCAAAAGGGGACTCTATAGTACTGTCTTTTATTTTGAATTTCAAGAAAAAGCATCGGAGCTTGAACCAGCGTCCCGAGGACTCGGGATATGAGCCGACTGTCCGCCCAGGCGGACTACGGGCCCTCAAAAGGGGAGTACTCAATATAAAGTACCAAAAAAATCTCCAAAAGGAGCATAGTTAGAAAAACATAAAAATACCCGAAGAATCAGGTATTTTTTCAAGTTCCGCTCTGCAATATCCTCTCTTATGCTTCTGCTTCGACCTTTACATCGATTTTTACATGTTTTCCTTCATAAAGATGTACATCGACGACATGGTCACCAAGCGTCTTAATATGCCCTCCTTCAAGACTAATGTGAGACTTATCAACTTCTACCTTTAGTTGATCTGCAATCGCAGCAGCAATATCTGCTGTGCTAAAACCACCAAAGAGTTTTTCTCCACTGCTTACTTTTCCGGTGAGGGTAATTGTTTTTTCATTGATCTTTTCAGCAATTTTATCGGCATTCGCAATAATTTCCTCATGTTTTGCAACACGTTCTGCACGCACTGCTTCAGACTTTTTTATCTCAAGTGGTGTTGCTTCTGTAGCAAGACCCTGAGGAACAAGAAAATTACGAGCATATCCAACGGCTACATCGATGATATCGCCAGCGTATCCAAGTTTTTTTATATCTTTTGTAAGAATAACATTCATTGTGTTGAAGAAAGAGAAAAAATAGATTTCGTTTGTGTTATAAGCCAAGGGAAAAAATCCGAGACCTTCCGTTCCTCTTGAAATTTACGAGCCTCTCGAATATAAAAATCATTTACTCGAGAATATCGGTCAGACAAGAGTGCAAGGTGATTAATGTGTACGTTCTTGACCTTCTGATCATAGAGCCAAGTGTAGGTAGGAGTAAAGAGAAATATAGCGGGAACATCATCTATGATAATATCTCTCAACTGAGAAAGGGAGTCAAAACGCTTTTCATTATCATGTGTTGCTCGTATTTCTTCTAAGAGCAAGCTTGCCTTAAGATTTTTCCAGTCAGAAACATTAAAGCCATTTTTTCCAACTTGTGAGAGATGAAAATATGGATATGGATCCAGATTATACCCGAGATCTTGTGGCAAGAGAAGAAGGTCATAATCACGTTCTGATATTCTCTTTCTGAGCTGTTGAGCATCAAGAGGTTCCAAAACAACCTCTATACCGATATCTTCCCAACTTTTTTGCATCTCTTTTGCAATGGAATCAAGATACCGGAAGGCATCAAGGTAGACAAAGTGCAAAAGAATGTGCTCTCCGTTCTCATTAACTCTGTAACGAGGAGATACCTCTTCCTCTGCTATAACCACCTCTGGCTCTGGTGTATCGGATGGAACTGATTCTTCTTCCTCCGAAGAATCTGGAGGAACCTCCGTTACTTCATTCTCCTCCTCTCGCTCAGCACCTTCCTCTTCAACCGGGGGTGGAATACCTTCTTTCTCTTCAGAAACAGGCACTGAATCTTCTCCCGGCTGCATAAGGTTTAAAAGTTTTTGGAGCTTATTCGGATCAGTCTCTAAGAGAACCTGTAATTTTTCAGTAGCAATAATACCCCCTTCAGAATTTAAGAATTCTACAGTAAATGTATTTCCTCCAGGAGCAAGAGTTCCAATAGATACAGAAGCATTGTAACTAAAACGTCCACTTTCAATATTAAATTGTTGCAATACCCAATCATTTACACGAACGCTTGTTGTCCCCTCTGGAAAGGAACCAACAATATAAAATTGAGTTTCTCCGGTGATGTACTCACTCTCTGTGGTCGGTTCATAAATGAAAGAGTTTTTATGTGGGGGAGTTGAAGTTTCTTGCTCTGGCATCACATCAGGAGCAGATTCGTGTACTGAATTTGTATCCACGATTTTATCAGCACCTTCATCTGTATCAGCCGTATTCTCGTCTTCTTTGTTATCCTTATTTACAGTTCGGTATGTAAACCCGGCTTCTTCCAGCAATTCCACTGCTCTTTCACGAGACACATTTACGATGTCATCCTGCGGCCAAAGTTCCACCAAAGGAGTATCGACTCTTTCCCCCTTATACTCTTTTGCCAATGCAGTAGTATCGATAACAGCTCTCATGGCCTGACGAATTTTTTTTGTAACAAGAGTTTCTTCCTCACGAAGATTAAAAAATACCGCTAAATATCGGGGGCTAATAGTAGTCACCTTTTTAAATCTTGAACTCTCTGGAACAACCTCAATCTCACGTGTTTGCATCGGTCGAATCGCATCGATCTCAGAAACATGTGTGAGAAGCTGGTCTAGTGATGGGTAAATTCTAAAAATAATAGTCTCTATATTCGCCTGACCATCAAAATATTCAGGAAATGATGTAAATCGAATAGCAGTAAAATCTTGTTCTCGATAAAACCCTTCAAATCTATAGGGTCCGGATCCGATGGGATCTTGATTAAAACCATCATGAATAAGATCAACAATAGGTACTCCTGCTAATTGATGACGAGGAAGAAGTCCAATAGTAAAGTTTGTAAAAAATGTTTTCCTTTTTTCTGGAATAGTAAATCGAACACTGTGCTCATCAATACGTTCAATGAGAACATTTTCAAAAGCACGCTTTATAAGTGTCCCCTGAAAATCCTCATGCTGAATAACGTCGTGAAAGGTAAAGATAATATCATTTGAAGTAATAGGCTGACCATCATGCCAAAAGACATTATCCTTAAGAGTAAACTCGTACACCGTTTTATCTGGTGAAAGAGTATGAGTAGCAAGGGAATCTTCAATCTCACCATTCTCAGGATTATACCGCATAAGTCCTGCAAAAACGAGATGAGAGACATCAGACTCAACACCCTCTGCAAAAAGGGGATTAAAATTATATGGAGCATCAGAGGTCCGGACCATACCTTCAACAAACTCACCTCCGACAGTAGGCTCTAGTGAGGTATGTTCAATATAAAATGAGTATATAAGACCAAGTCCAGAAAAAACAAACACCGCAAAAAGTGCTGCTAATATGCCTTTTTCTATTTTTGAAAGAGAAAAAAGTCGCTTCCTCATGCGCCTACAAAGAACCTATTCAGAAGAGGAATAGCAAAAGCATTTACACAAAATGCAACAGCCAAAAAAATAGTAACATTATGAAGCAATTTTTCAGCACCTCTTCGCTCAGTTTGAAATCCAGATGTCGACCCACCTGCAAGGGAGCCAAGCCCTGCACCACGGCTTTGTACAAGAATCACAAGTGCAAGAGCAAGAGAAATAAACACTTGAAGACCTACAAAAAAACCAATACTCATTCGATAAAAAAATAACGTACAGATTTTCTAGAAATTTATTAAAAATTGCAACATCATTTTCCTTTTACAAGACAAATCTATAAAAATTCAAAGAGCAACAATCGATAAAATCAGTAAGGAAGAGAAAGGAAGGACACAAAGAATTTTTAAGAGTTCTAACTATTTTGAAGTGCCCAAACAAGTGCTTTTGTATCCTGAAATCTCTCTGTACTCCCAAGAATAACAATAATATACTCTTTTCCCTTCACTCGTGTCAGCCCTACAAAACATTGGCCAGCAAGATCAGTGGTCCCCGTTTTTACCCCATAAATCGGAAAGGGGGAAAACAAGAGCTCATTTGTAGTTTTTAGTTCGTGTGTAAATTTTCCAGTCACATCATCAACTGTTATCTTTTTTGTCTGAACCACCTTCCTGACAAAAGAACTCTCGAGGAGCTTCTTTGTCAAAAGAGCAACATCAAAGGCTGTTGAATAGTTCCCTGGCTGATCCAGTCCATGAGGATTAGAATATTGAGTATTTATTAAGCCTAAATAAAGCGCTCGTCTATTCATCATCTCTACAAACTTTTCAACAGTACCCCCTGTGTGTTCCGCCAAGGCAATAGCTGCATCATTAGCAGAAGGAACAAGAAGACCAGTAAGGAGGTCTGCTACTAACAATTTTTCACCAGAAAGAAGATGCATTTGACTGCCAGCAGTATTACTTGCTCGCAAGGAAACAGAGGCAGTATCCCAAATATCACCAGATTCTAGCACCAAAAGTGCAGTCATAAGTTTTGTTAAGCTGGCTATCGGCCTTTTTTCCGTACTCTTTTTTTCATAAAGAACCATCCCAGAAGAAAGCTCCATTACCAATGCAGATTTTGCTTGAATCTCTAAAGATTGATGAATAATCGGAGGAGGGGATGAAACTTCTAATTCAAGAGGTGCCATAGCTGATGATCCATCAGTAATAAAAAATTGTCCGGCAAAAAGAAGGGTAAATATGGTGCTCATGTAAGAAAAGTATATATGTCCTTAGAAAAAATAAAAATTAAAAATGAAGAATATCCCTCTCTTCCTTTTTCTAGGGGAGCATTCCGACCCATTCTCACAGTTTCTATGGCGTATTCATTGAATTTCTCTCCTTATTTTGATAATGGAGTAATTTGTAATTTGTAATTTGTAATTTGTAATTTGTAATTTGTAATTTGTAATTTGTAATTTGTAATTTGTAATT
>JANTGK010000071.1 GCA_024762935.1 Candidatus Peregrinibacteria bacterium
AAAGGGCCAGATTGGTTTGTTAAAATTGCTAAAAAAGTTCTCGAGAAAGATAAAAATATTCAGTTTCTTATTGCTGGAACAGGACATATGATGCCAGAGCTCCTCAGTGAAATTGGTCGTTCGGGAATATCTGAACATGTCATTCCTCTCGGATTTCTCAATGAGTCTGAACGTGAAAAAGCGTTTGATAAGACTGATGTTTATGTGATGCCATCGGTTTCAGAACCATTTGGGCTTTCAGCTGTAGAGGCTGCGCAGCGAGGTGTTCCTGTGATTTTAAGCAAACAGTCTGGAGTTCGAGAAGTTCTTGGGAACTCACTTGTGGCAGATTTTTGGGATGTCGATAAAATGGCACACTTGATTCTCTCTGCATTACACTATAGGGCTCTTCATAAAACCCTTTCAGAAAAAGGGAAGAAAGAGCTTGAACACTTGACCTGGGACCGGCAAGCGGGAATACTACTTGAGGAGTATAAAACCCTAAACTCTACCTTGTAATTTCTCTTCTGTATGACACAAAAAGCAGTTTGTTTCTATTTTCAGGTACACCAACCATATCGTCTTCGTGAAATATCATTTTTTGAAGAAGAGCCGAATAATATTTTTGAAGGACCGCCAGAATATAAAAATGAAGATATTTTTAATAAAGTCGCAGATAAGTGTTACCTTCCAGCGACACGGCTTTTTTTGCATCTTGCTGAAACAAATCCTGATTTCCGAGTGGCATATAGTCTCTCTGGTGTCTTTCTCGAACAATGTGAGCAGTATCCCGAGAAGGGGAAAGAAATTCTTGATCTTTTTAAACGCCTTGCTGATACCGGTCGATGTGAATTTTTAGCTGAAACATATTATCATTCTCTTTCATACCTCTTTTCAAAAGAGGAATTTGCTGAGCAGATAAAAATGCAAATGGCAAAGATAAAAGAACTGTTTGGTGTTACTCCAAAAGTATTTCGAAATACAGAACTTATTTATCGAAATGATATTGGAGAATTCATTAGACAAATGGGCTTTGATGGGCTCGTCTGCGAAGGATGGGATCACTATCTCCATGGTAGTAGTCCTCATTATGTGCGAAAAGCAAAGGGGGGATGTGATATTCATCCAGAAGATAAAAAAATAGCTAAAAAATTTAGTGTGAATAAACGGGTAAAAAAAGAACTCCCGCTGTTATTAAAAAGTTATCAACTTTCAGATGATGTCGCTTTTCGATTTGGAAACAAGCAGTGGAAAGAATGGCCGGTAACAGCAGAAAAATATGCTCAGTGGCTTGAATCAGCAGAAGGGGAAACGATTAATCTTTTTATGGATTACGAAACAATTGGAGAACACCAATGGGATGATACTGGGATTTTTTATTTTTTTGAGCATCTCCCACAGGAGTTACAAAAAAAAGGAATTGGGTTTCGAACCCCATCAGAAACTCTAAAAGCACTAAAAAAACATGGAGAGTATGATGTCCCCGATTTTCTTTCTTGGGCAGATAGTGAGCGAAATCTTTCTGCATGGGTAGAGAATGATCTCCAAGAATCTGCACTTGCTGAACTGACCCGACTCGAAACCATGATGCATCAGCATAAAGGTTCTCAAGAGCAGCAGATTATAGATCTTTTTGATGATTTTAGAAAGTTGCAGACTTCAGACCACCTCTACTATATGTGTACGAAATATTGGAGTGATGGTGATGTTCACAAATACTTTTCACCGTATGAATCGCCGTATGAGGCATATATCTCATTTATGAATGCCATGCGAGTAATACAAGGGAAAGTGAAGTTAATTAATAATTAATAATTACGAATTTTTTGTCATCCCAATAGTTCATAGAAAAATCTAAAAATTTGTGCTTATTCTCTGTATTTTTAGCTCTATTTCAAGTATAATAATAGGAATTCGTTTTTCGGAATTCGTAATTGATTTATTCGTCATTCGCCACTATGCCTCGGTCACTTGTTCTCGGAAATGGTAATCTCTTGGCAACGCTTGATAGTCATCTCCATTTGAGAGATTTTTATTTTCCATATGTGGGGATGGAGGATCACACAGCTTATGGAAATTTTCATCATATTGGATTTTATGTGAATGGAAAATTTTCTTGGATATCAGATGGTTCTTGGGATATTTCTATTAATTATGCAAAAGAAACACTCGTCGGAGATAGTGTTGCAAGAAATGATGCTCTTCAGATATCAGTACACTTTGAAGACTTTGTATACACGACACATAATATATTTTTTCGAAAGCTAACCCTTACAAATCTTTCGGATTATGATCAGGAGGTACGAGTTTTTTTTCATCACGATTTTTATCTCTATGGAGATAAACAGAAAGACACTGCGCAGTTTGAACCAACTCTCAACTCTATTCTTCATTATCGAGGAAAGAGATATTTTCTCGTTGGTGGACAATGGGATAAAAATGGAAATGGGAATCCTTTACAAAATGGAATAGATCAGTACACAGTAGGAAAAAGTAATTATTCGGGAAAAGAGGGAACATTTCGTGATGCAGAAGATGGATACCTCGAAGGAAATGCAATCGACCAGGGATCAGTAGATTCTACTATACGATTTTCTGATCAGATAAAATCAGGGAAAGAAAAAACGCTTTTTTGCTGGGTCGCTGCAGGAACCTGTTACTCTGAAATTAAAAAATGCCATGATAGAGTTGTAGAAATGGGACCACAAAAGATTATGAATCATACATCACAGTTCTGGAATCACTGGGTTGATCGCACGAATATGAATTTTTATAATTTACCGGATGCTATTCAAAAACTTTATAAACAAAGTCTCCTTATTATTCGCACACAAATAGACAATAGGGGAGCAATTCTTGCAGCAACAGATTCGGATATCATGAGTACAAATCGAGATAATTATAACTATATGTGGCCCCGAGATGGTGCTTTGACAGCAATTGCACTCTCAGAAGCTGGGTATGGTGTGCCCTCATCTCAGTTTTTTACATTTTGCCAAGAGGTGCTCACTCAAGAGGGGTATCTACAGCACAAATATAATCCTGACGGATCAGTAGGGTCGAGTTGGCATCCAAAAATTAAAGATGGTGAAATACAGCTTCCGATTCAAGAAGATGAATCTGCTCTTGTCCTCGTGGCTCTGCAAAAACATTTTGAACAGTTTAACTGCGTTGATCTTGTACAAAAATATTTTAACGGACTTGTATTAAAAATCGGATATTTCCTTTGCACTTATATCGACAAAAAAACGGGTCTTCCTCTCCCGAGTTATGATCTTTGGGAGCAGAATCGAGCTATTTCTGCCTATACAGTTGCGTGTACTATTGCAGGAGTTCATGCAGCAACAGTACTATCACGAGTAACGGGACACTATGAAAGCGCAGACTTTTTTGAAAAAGCAGAGAAAAAGATGAAAAAAGCATTTGAGAAATATTTTTATTCTCAAAAAAATGGGTCATTTTTAAAAAGTGTCCAGATACAGAAGGGAAAAATCATTCAGGAAGATTCTACTATTGATGCGAGCGTTATGTTTTTATTTCTCCTCGGTATTCTTCCTCCTGATGACCCGCGAATTGTTTCTACTATGAAGGCGGTCGACACACACCTAAAAGTCTCCGGAAATATTGGTGGGTATGCGCGATTTCAGGGTGATTCATATCATTTTGATTACGGATCTGGGAATCATGAATGGTATCCGGGGAATCCATGGATTATCACTACACTCTGGAAAGCAGAATATATTATTATGAAGGCTGAAAAAGAGAATGACCTCCAAGAAGCTATTGATATTCTTCAATGGGTAACAAACAGAGCGACGTCTTCAGGAATACTGCCAGAACAAGTGCACCCTGTCGATGGAAGACATCTTGCTGTTGCACCGCTTACATGGAGTCATGCTACTTTTGTACACACGACTCTTCTTCTTTTAAAAAAATTACAAAAATTTTCAAATGAATAATCTAAAAACGACCATCGGCGTTGATATTGGAGGCACAAAAATTTTTGCGGCTCGTTACTCATCAAATGGAATGTACGATGCGCATGTGACGTTGCCAACCGAAACAAGAGAAGGAAAAGATCATGTCATTACAAATATTCTTAGGGCGATATCAGAAGTGATGGATGACTCAGTTATAGCTGTTGGAATATCCTGGGCTGGGTTTGTCGACTCTAAAAAAGGAATTATTATGCAAGCAGCAAACATTCCTGGATTTTCTCAGTTTCCCCTTCGAGACACACTGGAAAAGGAGCTCCATGTTCCTGTGGTGATTGAAAATGATGCTCGTCTTTTTGTATATGCTGAATCTATTATGGGAGCTGCTCATGGAGCAAAAAATATTCTTGGTCTTATTATTGGAACCGGTGTTGGAAGCGGAATTATTATTGACAACAAGCTATACAAGGGGAGTCAGGGTTTTGCTGGAGAAGTCGGACATATGTTCTCATCTTTCCAGGGGGATTCAGATGATGAGCATTTTCTTTGTGGACCAG
>JANTGK010000072.1 GCA_024762935.1 Candidatus Peregrinibacteria bacterium
TCAAATATCTTAACAGCTGCTCCTTTTCGATGCTGAAGTTCTGTTCCGACAGCACAAATAATTGCCTGCCGCTCCATAATATCTATCTTTGCAAATTCTCGAAGACCCTCAAGAAGCTTCTCTGGTACTTTATCAATACATTTATTAACTGAAATTGTGACAGATATTTCTCCTGTTGAGATCATATCAACAGGCACATTATACTTTTCAAAGAGTGTAAAAATCTTAGACATAAAGCCAACAGCCATCAACATTCGTGATGATGTCAGTGTAATAACCGTAATATCTTTTTTAGATGCAACAGATTTACAAATATGCTTTCCCTTTGCTCCATTTCGAGTAATAAGTGTTCCGACTGCTACCGGATTCATTGTATTTTTTATTCGTACCGGAATATTCTTTTTTACTGCTGGCCAAACTGTTTGTGGATGTAATACCTTTGCACCAAATTGTGCCAACTCTCCTGCCTCATCATAAGAGACCTCTGGAAGAACACAGGTAAACTTCACCATTCGAGGATCTGCAGAAAGGAGCCCGTCAACATCTGTCCAAATTTGAATTTCTTTTACTTGAAATGCTGCGCCTGAGAGTGCTGCAGTAAAATCGCTATACCCTCTTCCAACAGCCTGTATAATTCCTCCAGGTATTCGACCAAAAAAACCAGTAAGAACAGGTACTCTTTTTTCATCAAGTACCGGTTTGAGTTCTGCATAGATTTGTTCTTCTACATAATCAAAAAAATCTCCTCCAATATCATCAAACTCTTTATGGACAATGTGTGAGAGATCCATATATTGAGCTGGAGCCCCCTTATCATTCAAATGAGCCGCTAGAAGTGATGCTGAAAGCTTCTCTCCAAGTGATATAATTTCATCATGCGAGAGATGGGAAAGTTCACGAATAATAGAGATCGCCGTAAGAAATTCCCGAAAGTGATCAAGCTTTTCATTAATATATTGCTCAACTTTTTTTAAGATATACGGGTCTCTTACAAGAATTTTTGCTGTCTCAATATGCTGGTATCGCAAATGATTGATGATTTTTTTTCTCTCCGATTCATCTTCTTGGGTAATGGCAAGCTGCGCTGCCTCCAATAGCTGATTTGTAACACCACTCATCGCAGAAACAACCACAATCGGCTGCCTTCCATCTTTCTTTTTGAAACGGATAATTTCTCCGACTTTAGTAATCATCTCTGCCGATCCCATAGATGTCCCACCGAATTTAAGAGTAATCATGATGATTAATTAAGAGTTAAGAATGAAAAATTAAGAATTATTCTTCTTTGTAGTTTTTAAAATACTCGCCAACAATTTAAGTATTTCTTCAACATCCTTTATAAACGATACAAACATCTTCTCAGTAATATATTCTGCATCTTTCAATATCCTAAGCCAAAAGTGAACTTCTCGTGACTCCTTATATGAAATAGATAGTTTAGAAATAAAATCTTTTCGACTTTGAGCCCCAATAGCTTCTTCAACATTTGCACCAATAGATGTTCCCGACCTCAGCAGTTGTTTTGATATCACAAACTCTTTTCTTTTCTCACAAAGGTATTGGTAAAGTTTTACAATTCTTACTGCAAAAGTATAACTTTTCTGCTGAATGATATTACCTGAACTATCTTTCATTATTAATTATTAATTCTTCATTACATCAAAACCTAAACGGATACCCTTTCTTCTCTAGTGTGTTGAGAATTTTTTCTTTCAAGCTATCCGCTTCTGTACTCCCAAGAGTACGGTCCGGGGCACGGAAAACAAAATGAAGAGTAACCGATTTTTTTCCTTCTGGAAGCCCCTCTCCTTCAAAAATCTCAAAAATTTCAGCAGAAACGATAAGAGGATCAATTCTTGAGACAGCTCTCAGTACTTCTGAAGAGAGAGTATTCTTCTCCGCCAGCACCGAAAGGTCAAGTTCAATTTCTGGGAATTTTGGAGCAGCCTTTACAAGGACATGTTTTCGTGGAAACTCAGCCATTTGAGAGAGATTTATTGAGAAAAAAGAAGTGCCCTCTGGAAGATTGAATGTTTTTTGAAGTGATTTTTTTAACACAGAGATTTCTCCGACACAATCTTTTCCTATAAAAAGTGATGCCCCTTTTGACGCAAAATCTGAAAGTTGCTTTGGTTGTGTTAGTCGCAAAGGGAAATGTAAGTACGAGCAGAGCCCTTCGATGTATCCTTTGAGCTCAAAGAATGATTTTCCAGAAGAAAGACCTGCAAGCATCACTGATTCTGCGACTGATTCTTCACTCGTTCTCACAAAAGTCTTTCCTATTTCAAAAAGATTAAAATTATCCTGATGACGTCTATTTTCTGCTGATTTTTCCAACAGTCGAGGAAGGAGACTTTGACGCATCAGACTCTGATCAGCAGAGAGGGGATTTGCTACTTCTACATAGCTTTCATCTCCTTCGATTCCGCACATTTTTAAGAGATCAGGTCCGATGAATGAAAAAGTCATAATCTCATAAAAACCTTGCCCAACAAGATAATCTGCTACTTCTCGGCGAATTTTTCGAATCGGACTCAGTGGAGACGGTCGCATTTTCATCTCAGGGGCACTCTCACTGATAGTATTAAAACCATGGATACGAGCAATCTCTTCGACAAGATCTTCTGCAATTGAGATATCACCCATCCGATGCCCTGGAATCAAAACCTCCATACCTTCGCCGGTCACACTCTCGATTGAGAAATCAAGAGATGAAAGAATTTTTTTGATTTCAGATTCCTCCACATTTTGCCCCAATACTCTATTGACAATCGAAAATGGAAGAAAAAGAATTCGTTTCTCGGTGGGAATATGTTCCACAAATTCTATATTTGAAATGATTTTCATCTCTGGACAGAGCTCTGCCAAAAGTTGAAGTGTTCGATACATCGCCGGAAGAATCGAGCTATTTGGAACCCGTTTTTCATATATGGTAGAAGCATCTGTTCGATGTCCAAGAGCTAAAGATGCTTTTCGAATCCGAATGGGGTCATATATGGGAATATGAACAAGTATCCGAGTAGTCGAATCAGAGATTTCAGAATTCCCTCCTCCCATAATTCCAGCAAGATCAAATATTTTTTCTTCATCCTCCTGAATAATGACCCCTGCAGAGAGCTCTCGCTCAATTCCATCAAGCGTTACCACCTTTTCTCCTTTTTTTGACTCCCGCATAGTAATTTTTTTGCCAGAAATCGTCTCTACATCAAAAATATGGAGAGGCATCCCCGTTTCGAGCATAACGAAATTTGAGATATCAACAATATTATTAATAGGTCGAATTCCACACTCTTGAAGTCGACTCTGCATCCACTGTGGACTCGGAGCAACTGAAACATTCTCTGCAACTATTTCTGCCCGTGCTGGGCAAATCTCTGGATTTTCGATATCAAACTCAACGGGGAGTGGCACATCCGGAATCTCCTCTGAGATTTTCTCGATCTCTTTTTGAATCTTTTGAGGATATTTTTTTAATTCCTCATCTGCGTTTCCCGATACATCATTTGTAATCTGTAATTTGTAATTTGTAATTGGCTTTCCAAGGCCTAACCCAACAAATTCCCGAGCAAAGCCAACGTGTGAAAAAAGGTCAGGACGATTCGTAATAGAGGTATTGTCGATATCAATGGTAATACCATCAAGCCCGAGAACTTTTGCCAGTGGTTGCCCCAACTCAAGCCCCTCCTCAAGAATCATAATCCCCTGTGCGTCTTCTGTAATGCCGAGCTCTTTTCCTGAGCAGAGCATTCCCTCACTCATAACACCACGCATCTTTCGTGCCTCAATGGCAAAATTTCCAGGGAGTACTGCCCCCACTAAAGCAACCGGAACAATTTGCCCAACCTCGATATTCTGAGCTCCACAAATAATTTGCCGGAAAGTACCATCCCCAACATCTATTTTTGTTACTCGCACCCGATCTGCATCAGGATGCGCAGAGATTTCTAAAATCTTCCCCGTAACAACATTCTGAAAATCTTTACCAAGATCAATAATTTCTTCGACCTCTGCACTCTTTTCCGTTAAGACATCAGAAATCTTCTGAGGATCTGATTGTGTGAGTTCAATAAAGTCTTGGAGCCACTGAAGAGAAATTTTCAACGCAAATAAAATATCATGGGCGAGTGTGCCAGATTATCTCTAAAAATCCAAACGTTCTGTTTTAGAAGAAGACCTCTTTTTCCAGTCAAATGCGAGATTTCCGTTCCGTAGCGGAAATGACTTCCGATAGGAAGGCATGGAGCGGAGGAGAAAACAGAAGAAAAATAGTGGAGT
>JANTGK010000073.1 GCA_024762935.1 Candidatus Peregrinibacteria bacterium
CCAAACGAGTATGGAAAGGTGGCACTGAAGAATCTTTCCATTACCAAGATGATTCACTCATCTACAAAAAAACAGATAATTCGACCATTGAAATCACACTTGATGTAAAGCAAGGATACGATAATCGAGAATATGGGAGATACTACGAAATTTCAGAAGAAGATGGGAAAATACTGGTTACATTCACAAAAAAAAATGATTCACAAGAGCAATCAGATTCAGAATATTCATTTTTTATAGTAATCAATCTTTTTTCGGAGCCCTTTGAGATGATAAAACAATGGATTCCGAAAACATATACTCTTGATGAAAGACGAGAAGGAGACAGAAAAAAAAGATATGTCTACTTAGCTCTTAAAACAACAGCAAAAAAGATAACCTTCACTTTTGGAACCAATAAGAAAAAGGTTCTTGAAGAAAGTAAAATTCAAGCTAATAAAAGAACATCAAATGTACAAAAAACTAACACCGCTGCAGAATATGCAAAAAATGCATTAGAAAATCTTCACACCCAGATGTATGGAAGAACAGGAATCCTTGCAGGTCACCCCTGGTTTTTTCAATATTGGACACGAGATGAAGCCATCAGTGCAAAAGGACTGCACCTCATAGGAAAAACAAAAGAGGCGAAGCGAATTCTTTTAAATGCTATTGAAAATATTAGCAGAGATGGACGCATCCCTAACCGTATTCCATCAGCTGACTTAAACTGTGCAGATGGTATAGGCTGGACATTTTTCCGACTCGAAGAACTTTTTTCTGAGGGAAAACTGACGAATACAGAACAGAAAACGGTAACAGAAAAACTCATACTTTCTCTCAAACGAATTGAAAAAAATCTCATAGATAACGGACTCATCACCAATCAAAAACTCGAAACATGGATGGATACAGAGTATGGCAATGATAACCGAAGTGGAAAGAGAATTGAGATTCAAGCACTTACTCTCGCTATGTATCGCTTCTTGTTTGCACTGACGAAAGATACTCAAATCCAGAAAAAATTACAGAACATGGAACATGCGGTACGAGAAACCTTTTGGAATGGAGAGTATTTAAACGATGGAGAAGATGACAGAACAATTCGACCAAATATTTTTCTCACATATTACATATACCCAGAATTACTCACAAAAAAACAATGGGAAACCTGTTTTGACAACGCACTCAAAGAGCTCTGGCTCCCATGGGGCGGCCTTGCAACTATTGCCACATCAAATCCCCTTTTCTGCTCAACTCATACTGGAGAGAACAACAACAGTTATCATCGGGGGGATTCCTGGTATTTTATCAACAATATTGCAGCTATATGCTTTTATAGATTGAACAAGAAATATGTTCAGTATGGAAAGGAGATTAAAAATGCCTCATGTACAGATCTCATGAGCCTCGGAGCACGAGGATGTTGCAGCGAAATTAGCTCTGCAAAAAGACAAACGTCCGAAGGATGTTTTAATCAAGCATGGAGCAACGCCACACTCATTGAACTCCTTCATGAGACAAAATAAAGAAAAAAAAATAGAAAATCAGAGGATATCTTTGCCCTATTTCTCCTTATATTTGTTATTATACAATAAATTGTGTATAATAGTAGAAAGTATTAAATATTATGTCAAAAACACAAAGTCCAAAAGTTGCTTATTTTTCAATGGAATTTGCACTTGATGCAAGAATTCCAAACTATGCTGGGGGACTAGGAGTCCTCGCTGCAGATATCATGCACTCCTGTGCCGATAAAGAAAAACCTGTTGTAGGTGTATCACTCATATATCATCAACACGATAAAGCCGAAGAAATGTTCAAGGCTGAAAAGTATATGAAAAAACGGAAGGAAACAGTAACCGTTAGAATCGAAGATCGAGACGTCATCGTCGGAGCCTTTGAATATACCGTGAAAACAAAATATGGAAAATCAGTACCTATTTTCTTTCTTACAACATACATTCCAGAGAATAAAGAGTGGGACCGAGATATAACAAAACATCTCTATGCATCCGACCAATATACTCGAATCGCCCAAGAAGCTATTTTGGGAATTGGTGGAGTACGGATGCTTCGTGCCCTTGGGTATAATGACATCGACTACTTTCACATGAACGAGGGGCACTCTGCTTTTCTCACGTTTGAAATCTTAAAAGAGAATAATTTTGACAATGCAGAAGTAGAAAAACGATGTACATTTACTACCCATACCCCAGTACCTGCTGGGCATGACTATTTTGATTACCAATGTGTGCATAAGATTCTTGGTGATGAAGTACCGTGGCATGTAAAAGAATTAGCGACTCCCGAACGACTGAGCATGACACATCTGGCTCTCAATTTGAGCAAACATTCAAATTCTGTTGCCAAGAAACACGGTGATATCTGTCGAGAAATGTTTCCAGGGTATGGCTTTAAAAACGTTACCAATGGTATTCACCATCTGTCATGGATTTCAGATCCCATGGCAAAACTCTTCGATAAAAAATTACCCGGTTGGCAGATGAACCCTTCTGTTTTTGCAAATGCAGAGAAAACTCTAACCGACTCAGAAGTTCTCTCCGCTCATCGAAAGAATAAAAAAGAGCTCATTAAATGGGTAAATGCTGACCGATCATTTTTTCCGATTAACACAGACCTTACCGATGATGACTATTTTGATGAAGACACCCTTACTATTACGTTTGCGAGACGTTTTGTCCCCTATAAAAGACCAGATCTTATTTTTACGGATCTCGAAAGACTCCGAGATCTCGGTCACAAAAAGTTACAACTTATTTTTGCTGGACGTTGTCATCCTGATGATTTTTTCTGTAACAAACTCCAAGAACGGATTAAAGATGCTGGAAGACGGCTCCGATCACAAATAAAAGTGGTAGTTACGAGTTACAATATTGATATTGCCAAAAAACTGGTTGCGGGGAGTGACGTATGGCTCAATAACCCAATCAAGCCGCGTGAAGCAAGTGGTACCAGTGGAATGAAAACAGCACTCAATGGTGTTCCAAATCTCTCTATTCTTGATGGATGGTGGATTGAAGGATACAAACAAAACCCAGTGAGCGGATGGGCATTTGGGGAAAAAAGCAATCAGGCGCATGATGAATACGAACGAAACAATATCGATTCAGATGAACTCTACGAAAAACTCACAGAAGTCATGAATGACTACTACGGAAATGATCAAAAACAATGGGTAAAACACATGAAAGCTTCTATTTCGCTTCTTGATCGATTTAATACACATCGAGTCGTTGATGAGTATTACGAAAAAATGTGGGACTAAGGAATCAAAATTCAGAGACTATCAGCTACTCCAAATGAGTTCATAATCCTTTGGATTATGAATTGAGGGGATACTTCGCTTCGTCCTCAGTACAGGACCTCGCTCGTTTCGCTCTCGCTCTACAAAAAGTTTCGCTTCGCTCTTCTTTTCAGTCACTCGGCTCTCGAACCCCATTTTGCTCCACTATCGTTTCGCAAAATTCAGGGGTTCTCATTTCCGCTCACTTCATCCATTTTCAAAATACTCCCTCGCTATCGCTTTGGGAGTTTTTTAAAATGGTGGAGCTGAGGGGATTCGAACCCCTGACTTCCGCGCTGCCAGCGCGACACTCTAGCCAACTGAGTTACAGCCCCACGTATTGTAAGATGTTTGTTTTTGTCCATGAGGACTTGAACCCCTGACTTCCCCGGTGTTACCGGGGCGCTCTCGCCAACTGAGTTACAGCCCCACGTATTGTAAAATGTTTGTTTTTGTCCATGAGGACTTGAACCCCTGACTTCCCCGGTGTTACCGGGGCGCTCTCGCCAACTGAGTTACAGCTCACAGAGAACGAAAAAAGTGTATCTCATTTCCAATTAATTACAAGAAGAAATTGAAGGTTAGGTACTGCAACACCTTGAGAATTCTTTAATGCAAAGAAGATAACACTGACGAATTGCTGAGAAGGCATCAGAAATTCCATTGAAATAATACCGCCTGAATGGTATAATACTCGGATATTTTTTGATAGATTCAAAAGATACCTCCATTAAAAAAACACATAAAATGTCTTTATATACACATATTTGTCGGTTTCTCGATAACTCTAGATCAGCCCGATTTGGAGTAGGAATATTGCTT
>JANTGK010000074.1 GCA_024762935.1 Candidatus Peregrinibacteria bacterium
TTGAGCAAGAAGAAAAAGCACTTATTGTTGAAGCAGGGGAGTGGGAATTTCCATCACTGAGCCTTTTGAGTGATGAAAAAATGGCGATTATTTCGGACGAAAAAGAGCTCAATAAAAAAGAGAAACTTATTCAAGAAAAATTGGCAGAATTTGGTATTGGTTCTGATCGCGGGCCGGCAAATGCTGGTCCAACAGTGACACAATTTACCCTCAAGCCACATGAAGGGATAAAACTCGCAAAGATCACGGGATTAAAAAATGATCTCGCTTTGGCACTCTCAACTCCTTCTCTTCGGCTTGAGGCACCGATACCAGGAAAAGACCTTATTGGAATAGAGATTCCAAACGAAAGACGGGCGACAGTCTACTTAAAAGAAATTCTAGAGAGCAGAGAGTTTGATGCCATTAAGAGCCCTCTCCGAATGGCACTCGGGCGAGATGTAGCGGGGAGTCCTGTTGTCGCTGACCTTGGTGATATGCCGCATCTGCTTATTGCGGGAGCTACCGGAGCGGGAAAGTCTGTTGGAATGAATACATTTCTGATTTCTCTTTTGTATCAAAATTCTCCAGCAGATTTAAAGCTTATTCTCGTTGACCCAAAAAGAGTAGAATTAACCCCTTATAATAATATTCCACACCTGTTAACTCCTGTGATTACCGATGCAGAAAAGGCTCTTGCAGCTCTCAGATGGGCTGTTGCAGAGATGATGCGTCGATACGGAGAGCTTGCCAAAAAAGGGTATCGAAATGTGGGCGAGTTTAATAAAAAGGAGGAAGAAAAAATGCCAAAGATTGTCATTGTTATTGATGAGCTTGCTGATTTGATGATGCGCCAGCTCAAAAAAGAGACAGAAGCAGCAATCTGTCGGCTCGCACAAATGGCTCGTGCCGTTGGAATGCACCTTATTATTGCCACACAGAGACCATCAGTAGATGTTATTACCGGGCTTATTAAGGCGAATATCCCAACACGAATTGCATTTGCCGTTACCAGTGCCATTGATTCACGCACCATTTTAGATAGTGTGGGGGCAGAAGGACTTCTCGGAAAAGGAGATATGCTCTTTAGTAATGCTTCTCTGAGTAAACCGAGACGAATACAGGGTATTTTTGTTTCAACAGAAGAAATCAATCGTGTGACAAATCGGTTAAAACTTGCTGGTCAACCCGAGTATGATGATACGGTTACTGCTGGTTCTGAGGCATCAGAAGAAGGGAATATTCCAGATTTTTCTGGGGGAGGAGGTGCCGGCGGAGGAATCAACGATAAAGCAATCGAAGTTATTCGAGCATCTGGGAAAGCAAGTGCTTCACTTTTGCAACGCCGTCTTTCGGTCGGGTATGCTCGTGCAGCACGAATACTCGATGAACTCGAAGAGCAGGGGCTTATAGGTCCATCACGTGGGGCAAAACCGAGGGAAATCTACTTGTAATGGAGAATTGAGAATTGAGAATTGAGAATTGAGAATTGAGAATTGAGGTCTCTTAATTATCAAAACAGGAAGAGAAATTCAATAAAACAGTACAGAAATCGAGTTAGGACGTGTTGGAAACAATTGTAGCAGGGAGCAGGAACTGTCTACGAGCCATTTCCACCAGCAGGTGGATTCGCTAATTTTTGAAGTGCTTCTGTGACACCATCGTTTTTTGTAGATCCATATGCCTCTGCATACTTAGCTGCATTCTCTGTATTTATCTCGCCGTGATGTCCATCATATATAGCACTGGCTTTACCTGCTGCCTCCCTAGCCTTATCAACTTTGGTTCGAACCTCTTGATTTACCGTTATATTTGTTGTCCCAGTACCTGCAGATCCGGTTACGGCTCCTGAGGAACTTATTCCTGCTGTATATTTCCCTCCTCTTTTAATCGCGTTTGCTTGATTGTAACTGCCCTTTTGTTCACCGTATGCATTGAGTATTTCTTCGTTTGAGTGTTTTAAGAGATTTTTAAATGTATCATTCAGCTTTTTTTGAGTAAATGCTGCTCTTATATCTCCTCCATTATTTTCAGCCAGATTCATTACTTCATCTAATTGCCTTAAGTTGGATTTTATCTCGCCCCGAGCTTCTTCGCTGAGTTTGCCCATAGCACTCTCTAGTCCCAAGAGTTTGTTAGCCCCCTGTGTTGCTTTTGACTCCATTGATTGGTTCAACATGCGGGGTATGCGGAATAATTCTGCGGCAGAGTGTCCTTCTGTTTTATCACCTTGTCCAGTGTGAACGGGAATCCACGGGGCATAGAGTGGGGCTTTGGCAATGACTTTTCCAAACCCTGCAACTCCATCTTTAATACCATTAACGAGACCTTCTGTGAATATGGCACTATCAGAAGCAATTTTCATAGACATCCACATAATTCCCAGTGCCAAGACATAAAAGAATACTTCATGAATATTATCGACACCATCAATAAGTGAACTCATGCCGTAAATCTCTAGTCCACCTGTATTAAATTTAAATTCTGCAGTTCTACTGATAATAATGAGCATGATTCCGAAAATCAGTGGTACTCCCATAATCGCCGGCAAGAAGGCTGCTTTTAAAAATGCCTGAAGTCCAATCGGGCTTTTTTCTCCGCCACCTGCTGATACCTCAAGCGGTGTCCCCTTTAAAACCCATAACAGCACTCCTACTGGTGCGAGAATCATATTGATCCAAATAATAATTACTCTCTCCAGGAGAACAAAAAACATAACCGTTATAATCGAGAGAATAATCACCATAATCACGAGGGCTACAATAGATTTTATGGTGACATCCCAAATAGCTGTTTCATGACCATAGGTAAGAGGGAGATTCTGAACATTTAAAATACTATAGGCAAAGATGCCTGCAATATTCCCTGAAGAAAGGTTCTCCCAGTTATTCAGGCGTGTGAAATAGATATTTGCTATTCCGGTGTCAAAAACGATACTATCTTCTACTTCATCACAATAGAACGTATTTTCAAAGTTATCTGGATTGCATTTTTTAAAACCACGACTTTCATTATTTTCTTTTTTTAGGACATTAATCTTACTACTATCCTTTACTTCTACTATTTTTGGCTCCAGAAAACATCCTGAAAAATTATCAGGTGGTTTTTTCTGAGGGTCACTATATTCTATACATTGATCAATAGTATATGCTTTTCCTCCTTTATCATGATCTTCTATGTATTTATCATACCCTGGTATCGACTGCGGAATGCTGTAGACAATATGGGTCGCAACAGTAGCAACATCAAGAATAACTCGTGCTCCAAACCACGTGAGGTTCACGAGTACAACAGCAATGACAAACTTTGGCAAAATTTGTTTTACATTAAAACTACTTTCTCCGCCTGCCATCTCACCTCCTGCTGAAATGACTGTCATAAAGGCAATAATGAGAAGAACAACAATAAACGCATAGTTCACGAGGTCACGTATGATTTGCCACACATGATTGAGAAACTGTCCAATGTTTTTTATATTTCCTGGATTATCAGCTATGCCACCTCCCTCTGCTTTTTCTCCGAGAACAAATTCATTTGTCATGAGAAGTCCAACAACACTCACTTCTACTGCGATAACTGGTGTAAAGAGGCTTACTAAAAAAGATGCAAGACCGCCTAATTTCTTGGCGGTTTCATTGACGTCAGTACTAGTCTGCTCATCTGCGAGCACAGGTGATGCCCACTGGGAGTGGTCTTCAAAAAAATAACTCAGAGAGGGGCCAAAAGAGGCAAACAAAAAAATAGATGCCAGTATCACAAATCCAAATTTCTGGAATAATCCCGTTGTTCTTTGGGTTTC
>JANTGK010000075.1 GCA_024762935.1 Candidatus Peregrinibacteria bacterium
ACCACTACTGCGCGAAGAATATTCCATAGTGTTTTTTCTGCACTGTGGAGGAGTCGTAATGCGAGTGCTCTTTTTATACTCTCGCTTGCTCTTCTTTTTCTTTTTATTCATCTTCTTTCTTTGGGAGGAGCATTTTCAAGTGCTCTTATTGAGAATTTTGAAAAAAAAGCTGATATCCCAGTTGTTATGCAAGAGAGTGCCACCCTTCCTGAAATTGATGCATTTCGAAGAGAGCTTCTTCAAAAAAAAGAGAAAGGAGAAATTGTTAAGTATTGGGAATTTAGTCGAGAAGATGCACTGAAAGAATTTAAGAGGAGATACCCTGCAGAAACAGGATTTATTGATCGGTATAATATTGAAAATCCCCTTGTTACTGTTTTTGGAGTTGTTCCTCCTCCTGATTCATCAGAAATGGAAGATTTGAGAGCATGGATCCTCTCTGATCAATGGCATGGGGTTGTTGACCAGAAACGTTTTCGAAAAACAACTGATCTTCAAAAGAGGGTTCAACGATTTTTAAATATTTCTGTTTTTTCAGGAAAGGGTGTGTTTCTTTTTCAGTTTTTATTTACTGCTATTGCTTGTTCTCTTGTGTTCTATTCTGTATTTGTTATGGTTCGATCACATCGTAAAGAAATTACTATCATGCGTCTTGTTGGAGCTCGTCTTTTTTATATTCGTACTCCGTTTATTCTTGAGGGAGTTTTATTGGCCGGAATAGCACTTGTGGTGAGTTCGTTTCTTTTTTGGTGGATTGTTTCTCTTGTATCTGCATGGGTTGAAGGAGCACTTGGTGAATTACATATTACAGATAGTTTTTTAACAGAATTTTTTCAGAACGGATCATTATTCGCTCCACTTCTTCTTCATAATTCGCTTCTCCTGATTTTCTTCTCTTTTATTGCTGCATTTCTTGGTGTGGAACATGCACTCAGGAAGACTTCACTTTCTGAGGTGACGGGGTGATTTCTCGGACAGAAAAGGATCGGGCGGTTGTTCTCCGTCTTCGACCATACTTAGAGTTTGATGTGCTTGTTACGATTTTTACAGAAAAAACAGGGAAGAGAACAATACTCGCGAAAGGTCTGCGACGACCTCGATCGAAAAATTCTGGTATTATTCAGCCATTTTCAGTGCTTCTTTTGGAAATGACTGTTCCACGAACAGAAACATCACTTCCAAAGCTTGTTCAGGCAGATCTATTTTCTCTCCCTCCGAAAGAGATGTCTCTTTCTCTCTTTTTTATTGTTGAGCTTTCTGAGCGAATGACTCGTGAGGGACAGCGGCTTTCTTCTCTCTTTGGTCTCCTTATTTATATTGCGAAGGGAACAAAACAGGAAATTTTTCCTCTTATCTTTTTTTTAAAACTCCTGACTACATTAGGGTATCTTCCTGAGTATGGGCTGTGTTCACGAACACATGCCTGCCTTACTTCTGGAGGCATATGGCTTTCAAATGGAGAGCTCGTGAGTTTGACTCTTCCTGAGCAGGGAGTAGCACTTACTTTTTCAGAGATAAAAATCCTCCGTTATTGGCAGAAGAATTATCTTCCTATTGCAGAGCGTGTTGATGTTTCTGTTGATACATGTGAGAAGTTTGCTGAGTTTTTATTTACGTATCTTGAACAGGAGCAGGGAATTCATCTCAAGACAAAGAAATATCTTTTGGGAAGTTTACGGAGAGACGTTTAAGAGCTTTTTATTGCATGGAAAAGTGTAGCATTACAAGGATAAGCCCGGAATAAATGTGTCCAATAATAAGACCACAGTAAATAATAGAAAGTTGTCGAACAGAAGGTTTAAATTTGTGCAGAAGAATTGTCATACTTACAAAATAAACAAGAACCCATAAAAAAGGGATTTTGTTTTGGACAAAGAAGGCGACAAGTAATGAGAGTGTACTGACGATAAGTGAGAGAAGGAGGGCATTTTTGTAATGAATCTGTTCACGACCACCAGATTTTGAAGTTCTTGCAAGGCATGCTTGTCGGCATGCATACATAAGAGAGTATGGCAGAATAATGAAGAGAATCACTATTGCTGACAACACAGGAATAAAATATGTGTTGAAAGATATGATGTCCATATATATATACAAGAAGTTATATTTAATTATATATAAATACATAATAATTACATATAATATGGACTTGTCTCTTTAAGAGAAGGAGACAAAATACTATTTTTCCAGCAGTATGGCTTTTAGCCCATCAAGTGTCACTCCTCTGACTCCACCTCCACTTGCAAATTTTTCGCTTCCTCCACCTCCACCACCATATTTTTTAGTAATGGTCTGAAGGAGTTGTTTTGCTGATATTTTTCCGTTCCCCGCAATAATGATGTTTCCAGATGTTGTTGAAATAATCGTCAAATCTATTTTTTCACATATTATTGCACGAGCAAGTATTCCGGCAGTTTTTCCATCACCAACATAGTTGACCACAAGAGAGATTTTCTTTCCTACAATTTCCTCTGAATTTTTTGCATATTCATGAGCAGCATCTTCTGCCATTTTTTTTCGAAGAGATTCGAGGTTGTTTTGCATTTGTTTTCGTTCTTCAAAAAGAGAATCAAGTCGATTCAATATCTCTCCTTCTGGGACTTTGAGTTTTGTCGCTATTTCTTTCGTAGCGTTACATTTTTCCTGGAGTAGCTTTTCTGCAGCTTCACCACATACGAGTTCTATTCGTCGTACCCCCGCAGAAACGCCAGATTCTAGTATGATTTTTACAGATCCTATTTGTGCGGTGTTTTTCACATGAGTTCCTCCGCAAAGTTCATAAGAGTATTCACCCATTCGAAGTGTTCGTACGGTATCTCCATATTTTTCACCGAACATTGCTTCCACTCCTTCATTTTTTGCTTCGTTTAGACTTTTTTCTTGAGCGATAATATCAACAGAGGCTGTCACACTTTGTGTGATAATTTTTTCTATTTCTTCAATTTCCCTCTCTTTTAATGCTCTTGGAAATGTGAAATCAAATCGAGTTCTCCACTCATTTACATGGCTTCCTGCTTGATGGACATCAGTTCCAAGTACTTTTTGTGCAGCTCCAAGAAAAAGATGAGCGAGAGAATGATGTCGCATAATTTGACCACGTCTATGGGTATCTATAGCCGCTACTACTGTATCCCCAGGCTTTATTGTGAGGTGATGACTTTTCTCTTTGTTAAGAAATCCAGAGTGGATAAAGACACCAGTAGCTGTTTTTTGACAGTCTTGTACAAGAATTTCTCCACTTGGATACGAAATAACACCTGTGTCTCCCACTTGTCCTCCTGATTCAGCATAGAAAGGGGATTGATCGAGTACAATGAATACTCCACCATCATTATCCTCTGACAATCCAAGCACTTTTGCTTCTGATTTTTCTTGAGTGTATCCGAGAAATTTTGTTGGAGGAAGATCTACAAATTTTTGAATCACACTACTCCTTTCAAAACTTGATGCAGCACCACTTCGGCTTCGCTCTTGTTGTAAATGCATCTCTTTCTCAAAACTTTTTTCATCAACTGAAATACCATGCTCAGCAGCAAAGTCTTTTGTGAGGTCAAGGGGGAATCCGTACGTATCGAAGAGCTGAAAAGCATCTTTTCCAGAAATTTTATTTTTATTTTTTTCAAGAAGTTCTGTCAGTATTTTTTCGCCCCGTTCGAGTGTTTCTCGAAAGTTGGACTCTTCTATGTCGAGTACAGAAAAAATCGTATTCTTATTTTCTTCTAATTCTTCGTA
>JANTGK010000076.1 GCA_024762935.1 Candidatus Peregrinibacteria bacterium
GTGAAGAGTTCAGAAAAATTCTTTGCAGATGCAAAAAAGACATACCCAGTGAGCTCATAATGTTTTCCTCCTTTTTTATCCAAAAAAGTTTTTGTTGAGATGTTCTGTGACTTTTTCCAGGTAAAAATAAGTGCAGACATAACAATCCCCGCTATCACCGCAATAGCAAGGTCAGTAAAGATGGTAACCACCGAAACTGTCACGAGAACAATAAAGTCCGAATGAGGAATTCTTCCAATAAATCTCAAACTCGACCAAGCAAAAGTACTAATAACCACCATAAACATCACTCCAATAAGCGCAGCAAGTGGAATCATTTCAATCCACTGTGAAGCAAACAAAATAAATACAAGTAGTGTTACCCCAGCAACAATACCAGCCAAACGACCCCGTCCTCCCGAATTAATATTAATCATACTCTGTCCAACCATGGCGCAGCCCCCCATGCCTCCAAAAAAACCAGTCACAACATTAGCAGTTCCTTGCGCAAGACATTCTCGATTACTCTTCCCACGAGTATCGGTCATTTCATCAATAAGCGAAAGGGTCATGAGCGACTCGATAAGCCCAATAAGTGCGAGAATTACTGCATATGGCAAGATAATAAAAAGAGTCTCAAGACTGAGTGGTACTTGAGGAAAATGAAAACTAGGAAATCCAGCAGCCATATCTCCCCCATGAAGCATATCCTTTACTGTTGGAGTATCGAGGCCAAGAAAAATAGCTCCGAGAGAAACACCACCAATAGCAACAAGAGAAGCTGGAATTTTTTTTGTAACCTTCGGCAGAAAGTAAATGACTGCCATTGTAACGGCAACGAGTAGAAGCATCAGAGAAAGTTGTGGCAATGAGAGCCACATTCCATGAATCCATCCAAAATGACCATTAGGTGTTTCTGATTGAAACTGAGGAATCTGTGCTAAAAAAATAACAATCGCAAGGCCATTTACAAATCCAAGCATAACAGGATGTGGAATTATTCGAGAAAATTTTCCGAGTTTTAAGAATGCAACCAAGAGTTGAATAATTCCCATAAGTACGACCGCAGCAAAAAGATACTCCACTCCGTGCTCTACAACGAGCGCCACCATAACCACTGCCAAAGCACCCGTTGCACCAGATATCATCCCTGGCCTACCCGAGAGCACCCCAGCAATCACACTCACCATAAAAGCAGCATAGAGTCCGACAATAGGATCCACCTGAGCAACAAAAGCAAAAGCAATAGCTTCTGGAACAAGAGCAAGTGCTACCGTGAGACCAGAAAGAAGATCATTTTTATAATTGTTTGGCGAAAGATACGCTAAAACTTTACTTCCCATAATATGACACGAAAAACAACGAAATTTGCCTCATTGAAGCAAAAGACAGTGTCTCATGTTTTGGTCCATTATCAAATCTTTAATTTTTTTGATCCAATCCACTCGATAGATTCTGATTAAAAAGTTATTCCATCAATTGTATGGATTATTATTCTCTTGTTTTACAACAACTGTATCGATATTTATTTTATATTCATCCTTTTCGTTGTAAGGCCTATATTCTTTTGAAGATAGCTTCCTCTTCTGAATATATGAAAGGAGACTGGGAATAAAAAAGAGAAAAGCATATAAAAAATATATAACAATATTCATGAATGACAATTGAGGGGTATCTATACTAAATAAGACAACAATTCCTACTAAAACAAAATACCCGTAAATTTTATATGCATTAATATGATGAATTCCCTTCCGAAAAGTACAGTACAGGAGAAATAAAAGTGGAATAAGAGATAAATACAACTCCGACAAATTCATGAAAAAATCAGAAAGGAGGTCAATCATTGAGAATGAAGTGAAAGATGACAATAAAGCACTATACCATTTAAATATAAGAGTATGAATAGTCTGATCATGATAATTCGACCCCTTTATCAAAAATAAGTATACAAATAATATTAAACTTATGAAAAATCTAATAAAATATTCTGGTGAGATTTTCTGCACTATATTTTCTTTTTTTTGACGGAGGTATGATGGAACAAGAGAAAGAATAAAGAGAATTTCTATAAAATTATATGCTACAACATCACGATTTGTAAGATCAAAACCATTTCCACGAAGAACCATAAACAATGAAAGGAGCAATGTGTTATAAAAAAATATATACCCAAGACTTCCTCTCCAAAGAAATGAACAAAAGACAGCATAAACAAAGATAGATAACCAAAATTTCTCTGAATAGAGAAACACAGATAATCCTCCCATGAGAACAAAAGGAATGACTATTGTTAAAAAAGCTATTAGAAACGTCTTTATATAACGAGGTTTCTGTTTTTTTGGCTCGATAGAATAATTCATCATTTTTATATTAAATCATTAATTAATCCTTTCCACCCCTCATGACAATTGAGGAATTCTTCATTCTTCTCCTCCGAATCACAAACCCAATAGCTCCAGAGAGGAGCAATAAAAAACCAGCTGCCATTGGTCCATTCGAAGGCGTGCCCGGAACAGTATCAAAAGATTTTCCCGCAACAGAAGCCTTATACATATTTGCTCTTCCACTCAGCCCTGCCGGTGGCACATCTGCAGCAGCATGTGTTTGCTCAACCTCTTCATTAGCAGCATTCTCATCTACACCTGTATCACCTGATGAAGAATTTACAGAAACGACACTGTCTCCTTCTCCATAAAAAATCATTACTTCTTCTGAGATACTTGGCTCACAGTTTTCTCCTTCTGAAAGAAGACTAAAATAATACGTTTTATCTGGTTCTAAATTCTGTGCCGGAAAATTCACGGATGATATTTTTGGAATCGCCATCGAATCATCAAAACCCCCCGATTCCAAACTCCAAACAAGCTCTAATGCTTGTATGTTCGGATCAGAGAGTCGACTCCAAGAAAAGTGAATTTTTCCATCAGATGATTTTACTCCAGAGAAATTCTCAGGAGTTTCACAAACAATACTATCAAATTCCTCCTCCGACTGCTGACTATCATTATCAGAAACTGAAGAATCAGTAGAATCTTCTTGAACTATTCTTCGAGATCCATTACTCCCTGCTCGACTTCCCGAAGAAGTGCTTCCACTGCTCCCAGATGATGAACTTCCTGAAGAAGAATCTCCTGAAGAAGAAGCAACGGTCAGAAAAAAGGTATTTGATTCCCCTCCTCCTGTTAGACAAACAATAAGTGGCTGCATATCTCCCACTCCAATATCACTGGCAGATATTGAACTCTGATATTCCTGACCCGCAGTATCAATCGTTCCTGTTGCGAGATCAGCTCCACTATTGCAGTCCCCTGAGCGAATGACATAATCACCGGTTTCATCACTGGTAAAAGTAACAAGGGCACTCTCATTCGTTGAAATATTCACTGGTGTAATATTTGCACTAATAGTGGAGTCAGGCTCAGTAAACGTCACCCCAGATGAAGCAGAAAGATCTAAAACATTTGTATTTAAGATATCATCTGTAAAAAGGGCAGAGTAATTTTCAAAAGAAATCGTCGCATCTCCTGATCCGATTCGAGTCACGGTGAATGTTCCTACTATGCCACTCGAAATAGATATCGGCGGATTTTGAAAGAGCACCAACTCAATCGTTCCATTTTCCGTATCAACCGAATTAATAGTTGATGAAGAGAACACTCCACCAGACGTATCAATAGTCCCCCCTTCTATCTGAA
>JANTGK010000077.1 GCA_024762935.1 Candidatus Peregrinibacteria bacterium
TCGATAAGCTCTAACACTCACCATGAAACTGAAGAAGTAGATTTTCTATATCCTCATTTTTTACTGTATTTGTTTTTATAATTGCAAAATCTGCACCCGCTGCTTTTAATTTTTCATTTCCTCGAGAAATACTTGAAAATGCAACAATTTCTTTTGCCTTTTTTCTCACCGCATCGATGATGGTGTCACCAGTGATGCCATCTTTGTCGAGGTAATAATCCAAAAAAACTATATCAAAGTCTTCTCTACAACTCATAAACTCAGAAACCGTCGAAAACCACTGTACCTGGGCACTGGAGTTTACGGGCAAAGCATTCTGAATTTGAGTGAGACCATATTGTTTATCATCAAGGAGTGCGATGTTCATCTGAAAAATTATCTGAACGAAGTATAGCACTTGATTTAGCCCAAACAATAATGGATTCACGCACCTTCCTTGCAGATCCATTGTCTCTCATAAAATCATTAGGATTGTCATACTGACAATAATCAAAGGTAGCCACCATATCACCCAATCCCAAATCTCTAATACACTGTTCTGTCATATTCCGAAAAATCCAATACACTCCTTGCGGAAAACCCCCATGCATTCCCTCAAAAAGACATCGAAGTGCATTTACCTGTCTATCACAGACATTTTCTACACTTACGTCTACGTTTTTCATACTCATTAAAAAAATGGCGATATTTTCTACTCTTTTAAAAAAATCGTCAAATTAATTCTTCAGAAATATCAAGAAAAGGGTGTCGTGGTCCATTGTACAATCTTTAATAAAAAGACTGCATATCCCCTTTCTGATTACCTGTAGGAATTATTCGGCAATACTTGCCGAGATGGTATCTGAAGTATCAGTGAAGTATATATAGTCCTCAATGGCATGCTTTGTTTCTGAAACAAAAAAGGTTATAATAAAATGATACGAAAAATATATATAAAATTATGAATAATAATGATCTCTTTTTAAAGAGTGGACTCTCAAGCGCAGAAGCTGAAAAAAAACAAATTGAAGGAGGATTTAATGAAATTGTAGAAAAATCAGAATCCAGCACAAAAAGGTTTTTAAAAAAATTCATAGGACCAATTCCCATCATGATTGAAACGGCACTCCTCCTCTCTCTCATATCGAGGCACTGGGAAGACTTTATTGTTATTTTCATCTTGTTGGCGGTGAATATTGGAGTTGATTTTATTCAAGAACAAAAGGCCCATCAGGCTCTTGCTGCCCTGAAGAAGAATCTTTCACCAATGGCATATGTTCTTCGGGATGGAAAAATTCGTAAAATAGAGTCTCGAGAACTCGTTCCGGGAGATATTATTAAGGTTTCTATCGGAGAGATTGTTCCTGCTGATGGAGAAGTGGTTGGAGAGGGATATCTTCTCGTTGACCAATCGAATATCACAGGAGAATCTCTGCCAGTAGATAAAGAATCTGGATCAAAAGTCTTCTCCGGAACGATTGTGCATAAGGGACAAGCATTCGTAAAAATCACTAAAACAGGAGAAGATACCCTGATTGGAAAAAGCATAGAACTTGTTGCTCGTGCCGAAGATGAAGAGGAAAGTCACTTTCAGAAAGCCATACTAAAAATCAGTCGTTTTTTAATCATACTCTCTGGGTGTCTGATTGGAGTTGTTTTCTTTTTCTTATTACAGAGTGGAGGAACACTGATGGAATCAATACAGTTTGGTCTCATACTTGCTGTTGCCTCTATTCCTGTAGCACTTCCTGCCGTCTTATCGGTAACGATGGCCATTGGAGCAAAAACATTAGCGAAATACAATGCCATTGTTTCTCATATGCGAGCTATCGAAGAACTCGCGGGAATTGATGTCTTGTGCATCGATAAGACAGGTACCTTAACGAATAACAAAATTGAGGTTTTTAACCCAGAAACATATGGGAAATTCACTCATGATGAACTTTTCTTATATGCCAAACTTGCCACTGATCCTGTACAAAAAGAGCCCATCGAAAAAGCCATTTTTTCATATGCAAAAACGGAAGAAATAGCCCAAAATACGAGTGAATATAGAGTAGAAAATTTCACCCCCTTTAATCCGACCCGGAAGCACACCCAAGCAAAAATCAAAAAAGGAAATACATCTTTTACTATTATCTTTGGGGCTCCACAGGTAATTTTATCACAGATTCAGAATCAAAAATCTGTGCAAGAGATATATGAATTAGTAGAAGATTATGCCGAAAAGGGCTTTCGAACTCTTATGGTAGCTAAAAAAGAAAGACGATACTTCAAGATTGTTGGGCTTATCCCCCTTATTGACCCTGTCAGAAAAGACTCCCTTTTAGCTGTTACTGATATCAAAGAAAAAAATGTTGCTATCAAAATGCTTACTGGTGATCACCGCGGTATAGCCGAGTTTATTGCCAACATGCTCCAAATAGGAACCCGCATTATTTCAGGAAAAACACTAAGAACAAAAAAAGAGGAACAAGAAAAAATTGAGGAAATCAATCGATCAGATGTCTTTACTGAAGTCATACCAGAGGATAAATACAATATCGTTTCAGCGCTTCAATCAAGTGGACATATTGTAGCTATGACAGGAGATGGAGTAAATGATGCCCCCGCGCTCAAAAAGGCAGATGTAGGTATTGCTGTCTCGGGAGCATCTGCAGCAGCAAGATCGGCGGCAGATATCGTTCTTCTTGATAACGGACTCTCTGTCATTAAAATGGCCATCGAACATGCACGGATGGTCTTTGCCCGAATGCAATCATATGCCACATTCCGTATTGCCGAAACTATTCGTATTGTGCTATTTATCAGTTTGTCTGTCATTGTTTTTCAATATACACCCCTCACAGCAATAATGATTATTGTCCTTGCTCTTCTCAATGACATTCCGGTTATGGCTATTGCCTATGACAATGCCCCTATTGAGGAAACTCCAATGCGCTGGCATTTACGGGAAACGATTATCATAGCGTCAATTCTCGGAATAATGGGGTTAATCTCTTCTTTTGGATTATTCTATTGGCTCCATATATCAGGATTTAGTATTGCCATCATTCAAACAATACTTTTTCTCAAACTCGATGTCTCTGGTCATTCAACTCTTTATATCACCAGAACAGGAAGTAAACATTTTTGGGAACGTCCATTTCCATCTTTAAAATTTTTTATCCCTGCTTTTAGTTCTCGGATAATCGGAACCATTCTTGCTGCAGGAGGATTTTTTATGACTCCCATCGATGGCATGACAATTGTTTGGATTTGGGTATACGCCACTGTTTGGTTTTTGATTAATGATCAAATTAAAGTCTT
>JANTGK010000078.1 GCA_024762935.1 Candidatus Peregrinibacteria bacterium
TCTGTATCACTTGGCGATTTTCCTGCAGAAATAATCTTTCCATCAATAGCAAAGACCGGACTGCTCATCGCTCCCAGCTCAACAATTTTGGTAATATCTGTGGAATACTCGACATCAAGAGATGGATCAATGCGATGTGCAATTTGTGTGACTTTTTCATGCAGTGTTTTACATGAGGCGCAGCCAGAGCCGAGGACTTGTATTTTCATAAGTGAGACAGTAAAAAAGTATGTAAAAGTGAAGCATATTGAGAAAGAGCTTTCTTATTAGACGAATAGAAAATTTTTCTTCCCTCTTGTCGTGTAGTAATAAGTCCAAAATCTTTGAGTGTTTTTAGATGATGAGAAGTAAGGTTTTGCGGAAGATTGAGTGGTTTCCATATATTACAAACACACTGCTCTCCATGTCGTAAAAAACAAAGAATCTTTAAGCGATTTGGTTCATGAATGATTTTTAGAAATTCGCTTACTTTCTGAAAATCATTTTTTGATTGGGAATCGCCTTCACAGCACGGTATATTTCTATTCATCAATATATATTATATCAATATATATTGATTATATAGCCATCAAAACTTTTTATCAAAAAAAATATGACACAAAAAAAAGCACCTGAGTTTTTTCGTTGCCCAGACTATTCATTTCTAAGAGCTTTATCTAGTCATATTATATTACTTTTTTTATTGGTGGAGGTGGGGGGAATCGAACCCCCGTCCGGTAAGGGAAGAAGAAAAGCATCTCCAATCACAGTTTCACTTAGTTTTTCACACATTCATAAAAGCGAAACAAAAAATAAATGTGCGAGATATTTTTATAGTACAAACATCTCACCAAAAACATCACAAATGAAAGATGTTCGTCCCGGATTAGTTACGCCTTATTCACCACCCCCGGGTGGAGGATGAGAAGACGGAGCCGCAAGATTGGCGGCTGTCTCAACTTCTAGACGAGTGCAGGAACTGGTGCAAACCCACGCAGAGCGTTGTTTACGAGTCCAGCAATCTTAGAAGGAGTTTTTGCAACTTTTGCAGTTGTATTGATTCTTGCGGATATACGGGGAGCAAAAATCACGCCCCCGGATTGCAGCCTTTCCTCTCCGAATCCTCCCGTCAAAAGCCAGTCACCCCCATGGTTTTAATGAACATGGTACTTATTTGTACCAGCACCTTATTTTGGCGTATTTTATGAATTTTTACAAGAAGATACCCTGAGTTTTTTATTTATATTTTCTGTGCTACGCCTTCTGACTTTTTTTCTTCCGGAATAATCTTGAATCTTCGTTCTACCTGAAGTCGCCCAGGAACAGTAAATCCTGCCGCTTTTACATGCCCACCACCACCAAAATTTCCCGCAATGTCTGAAACATTTACTTCGTCTCGTTGCGTTCGAAGACTTCCTTTTACTTTCCCCAGTCGCTCTGTAAGGAGTAATGAATATTTCGCCTCTGGAACCATATTTAAATAATCTATTGCCCCAGAAATATCTTTTGGATCAGCCCCTGTTTTTTCAAAATCACTCTGTCGAACAGTGGCAACAACAACTCCTTCATCATCGATATCAACTCGATTAAGAATCTCTCCCCACAATTTTAGAGTTGAGACTGGCGTTGTCTGAAATACATTCTTCCGAATGCTTGCCAAATCTGCACCGGCAGCAAGCATTTTGGCGGCAATCCGAAAAGACTCAGGTGTTGAATTACTGTGCTGAAGTGATCCAGTATCAGTCATCAGTCCATTAAGAAGACATGTTGCTGCATCTGGAGTAACCTTCCAACTCAGTACTTCAAAAAATTTCCAAAGTACAGCTGTTGTACTACAGGCGGTTGCTTCGACAAGATTTACCGTACCAAACATCTCATTTGAAATATGATGATCGATATTAACTAGAGGAATAGATCCAGAAAAAAGCTCTGGTTTTGTTTCATTCATTCCGGTTTGATGCTTTGCGGCAGCATCAACAGTAATAATCAAGTCAAAATCTTTCGGAGAAAAATCTGTTTTATAACTCTGAATGCCAGGCATATACATAAAAGAAATTGGCATAGGGTCAACACAAACATTTTCAATATATTTTTCGTACCCAGATAGCATTTCACGTAGTGCCATACCTGATCCACTAGTATCTCCATCCGGACTCCTATGAGAAATGATAGCAATTCTTTTTGCCTTCAAAATCATATCTCCAATTTTTAGAGCGGTTTTTTTACTAAAAAGCTTCTCTCGTGGTATATCGCCGGCAGATGATTGATTCATCATGTTTCTTTTGCACCCTAAAATTATCCTCCTTAATGAAGGGATGAATAATATCCCCTCTGAATAAAGAGAACAACTTTTTCTTCTTGCCTGAAGAAAAAAAGGTGGCAGAAACTATTCAATTAAAAAATATAAGTATTTCGAAAGAAGAAAAAAAGGACTATTCTCATAATATCTAATTCCTCCACATGAGACATGTTTCCTCAGCAATAATTCAAAATGCTGCACAAGAACTTATTCAAAAAGCAAATTTTGTTCTTCCAGAAAAAATTCAAAAAAAAATATCTGATCTTGCACAATCCGAAACTTCACCTTCAGCAAAGCAAGCTCTTCAAGATATTGCAAAAAATGCAAATCTTGCTCCACAAGAGAAGCTCCCCCTCTGTCAAGATACCGGTACAGCTGTTTTTTTTGTAGAAATAGGTCATGAAGTGCAGCTCGATGAGCCCATAGCAAAGATTCTTACCAGAGCAACAAAAATCGCCTATAAAAACAATTTTTTAAGAGCAAGTATTGTAAAGGAACCACTCTACGACCGACAAAACACAGGAGATAATTGCCCTCCTATTGTTCATATTGAGCAACAAAAAGGAGATAAAATCACTCTTACGTTTCTCCCAAAAGGAGGAGGTGCTGAGAATAAATCCATTTTAAAAATGCTTCGACCTGCAGACGGAGAGCAAGGCGTCATTGCAACAGCTGTTGAAGCAGCAAAAATTGCAGGAGGCACAAGCTGCCCACCTTGGATTATAGGAATCGGAATCGGCGGCAATTTTGACTCCGTTGCGACCCTCGCCAAAAAGGCAATCTTGCGACCTCTCGAATCTTGCCATAAAGAGAAACGATATGCCGAGTTAGAGAAAAAAATAGCCAAAGAAATCGATGCTCTCCAGATTGGTACTATGGGTTTTGGTGGAAAAAAAACGGTTTTAGGAGTCCATATCAAAACAGCCCCAACGCATATTGCCTCCCTCCCTGTTGCTATAAATTTTCAGTGCCATAGTGCTCGAAGTGCTAGGAGAGAG
>JANTGK010000079.1 GCA_024762935.1 Candidatus Peregrinibacteria bacterium
GCATCAAGACCCCAAAACACTTTTGTAACTCGAAGTGTATTCTGTGTAACAGGCTCAGAAAGGTCTCCACCTGGAGGTGAAACTGCTCCTACAACAGTAAGAGCACCTTTTCTGTCGTCTCCTCCGAGACATGCAACAGATCCAGCACGTTCATAAAAACCAGCTGTTCGAGACGCAAGATACGCTGGATATCCTTCTTCTCCAGGCATTTCTTCTAACCGACCAGAAATTTCACGCATCGCTTCTGCCCAACGACTTGTTGAGTCAGCCATAAGAGCTACCGAATAGCCCATGTCACGATAAAATTCTGCAATAGTAATTCCGGTATACACCGAAGCCTCACGAGCCGCAACGGGCATATTTGATGTATTGGCAATCATTACCGTTCGTCGCATGAGAGGCTCCCCAGTATTTGGATCTTTCAGATGAGGGAATTCATTAAGTACTTCTGTCATCTCGTTTCCACGCTCTCCACAACCAATATAAACAATTACTTCCGCATTACAATATTTTGCCAGTCCTTGCTGTGTTACTGTTTTTCCAGATCCGAAAGGCCCAGGAATACACCCAGCACCTCCTTTTACAAGAGGGAACATAGTATCAATGGATCGCCCACCTGTAACAAGTGGTTCATTTGGAACTCGTTTTTCTGCATACGGTCGTGGAACACGGATTGGCCATTTTTGGAGCATGCATACCTCTTTCTCTCCACCATCTGTCTCCACAATAGCTACAACATCAGTAACCGTTTTGCTTCCGGAGTTAATACTTTTTAGGGTTCCATTTATTCCTGGAGGGACCATAACCTTATGCTCAATAAGACTCGTTTCCTGTACTGTTCCTAAAACATCACCTTCGTTTACGCGATCACCGACATTCACGCCCCCCTTAAAATCCCATTTCTTGGTACGAGAAATTCCTGGGACATCAATCCCCCGAGCAATAAAAGCAGAACCAGATTTCTCTTCTATCAGTTCTAATGGGCGTTGTACTCCATCATAAATAGATTCGAGCAAGCCAGGTCCAAGATCAACAGATAGTGTTTGACCTGTTGGTATAACTGCACCACCAGGAGAAATTCCTGATGTATCTTCATATACCTGTATAGAAGCTTTATCACCTGAAAGTTCAATAATTTCTCCTACGAGGTTTTCATCGGAAACACGTACTACTTCGTACATTTTTGCTCCGATCATTCCTTCTGCCACGACAAGTGGTCCAGAAACTTTGACGATAGTTCCTTGATTGGAAGTCATAATAAATGAAAAGAAAAAAGTTAGAATTCAAATAAATGTGTCTATTCGTTTCCGAATATGTCACTCCCGACGGCTTTTTCTACAATGCGTCGGATTTTTTCGTTCCCAAACCCAGTACTTCCACGATTTCCTGGGAGAGAGATAATAGCCGGAAGTGCTCCGGTAGAAAGTTTATCGTAGTCTTCCTGTGGTATATCTCGAAAGACAGATTCAATAACAAAAATAATGGCGAATTTTTTACCACTCTCCTGCGACCCATCTGCCAACATGTCTTTCTTCAATTGAAAAAGTACATCACACGCTTTCTCTGTAGTATCAGCTGAAAAAGTATGCACACCAATGGCGGCAAATCCAAGAATTTCTTCTTTTGGACCAACAATAGCTATTGAATACTTCATGCAGCAGGAAGAAGAGGAAGAAAAACAGATATCAGCTCACGAATCTCATTTTCAGAAAATCCATTTCGTTTTCCCACTAAAATAGTACGAATTACTTCTGCATTGCGAAGCTTTGTAAGGAATAGAAGCAAGATATTTTCTTCACCTAATGGATTAGAACGAGCTTCCCAGAAGAGATTCTGAATAATATTCAAGTCAATTTTTATTTCTACCTTCACCACTGATTCCCCTTCTGCTTTCTTGTCTTCTCCTTCAAGCAAAAAGGATTTCATGGGTGAAAATTCCATTTTCGCTTTCGCCTGTTCGTTTGAAAGAGAAAGAAAACCCGATGGTTCCCATGGAGCCAAAAAGAAAACAGTCTCTTGTGTAGACCGAAGAATTCTTTTGATATTTTCTCCATCAATCTGATTTGTAAATACCTGTTGCAATGAACTCTTTCCGTACCTTTGAAGAGTGTCATATATCTTCTTATAAAATGCTGCATCAAGAATATTCTGAGCCTCCTGTATATTTTCTGGAGATTCCTCAATTAATTTTTTTGCAGAGAGTAATGCCTTCCGTAAAAAATCGTCAGATGCGGTTCTTTCTTTTCCAGAGAGAATATTATAGGCAGTTTTACGGGGAAAAAATCCCAAAAAAGAAAGATTTTCGCGTATATCCTCATACTGTTTTTGCTTTAAAAAAGCAGAAAGAGTAGCTTTTGCATTCTGGAGATCAAAGGGCAAAAAGAGAACATAGGCAATATCTTTATGTGCAAACTCGAGAGAGAGAGCTTTTTTTACTTCAAGAAGACCGGCATCAATAACATTTTCAAAATCATCTACTCCCGAAGAATCTGATGCAGATGATGCCCATGAGAGATCATACAAAACACGAAATGCTTCTTCCGCATTTGTAGCAGAAACCATTCGCTCAGCTTGGGATTGAGTCAGGAGTGCACCAGAAAGTGCACTTGATTGTGAAATGGCCGATAGAGGAGATGAGTAAATCATAGTATACTATGCCGCAAAAAGAAGCTGAGAAACTTCAGACTCCATTTTTTTGAGGAGCTCTCTTTCAATAATCACATCAAATCGAAAATCAATTTCTGATGTAGGAGCTACAAATAAAAAGCCACCTTTACCAGGAACACTCTTTCCGATGGTAAAAGATTTTTTAGAATCTTTAAGGGCTGATTCGATAATTTTCTCCTCTCCTTGTGTCGGATGAATTACTCCTTTTGAAGAATCAATATGAGTAATCATATTTACAAGAATATCCTTTTTTTGCTGGTCAGGAAGGTTCATAATATCATCTTTTGCCTTCGTAAAAGCTTTATCGAGAATTCCTCTTTTTACCTGCAAGGTTCTGGTTTTTTGCTCATGGCGAGCCAAATTTTCAACTTTTTTGTGGAGTTGAGAAATTTTACCTTCCCCTTTTTTCTCGATTGCAGCGTTTGTTGCCTCAGCATCAACTGCTGACT
>JANTGK010000080.1 GCA_024762935.1 Candidatus Peregrinibacteria bacterium
TTATAAATATTATGAGCAAAAAGAAACCAGCTCCAAAAAATAATGGCATCAATTATGGAAGGCCGATTATCTCCTGGCGTGCCCCTGAGTATCAAGACCATCAACGAGATGAAAAATGGGTCCTATTCGCTGGTGTATTTGCGCTCTTGTTTATTGTATGGGCTATTTGGGAAGGAACATACACAACTGTTATTGTTATTGTCCTCATTGCTGGTCTCTACTATCTGACGAACCATCATACCCCGAAAGATATCGATATTTCACTGACAACAAGTGGAATTCTCGCTAATGGTCGATATTATCCCTATAGCAACATGCAAACATTTTGGGTTATTTATAATCCCGAAATAGAAACAAAAACTATTAGTTTTGAGATGAAATCAGGTTTAAATCGAGGCGAAACACTGCAACTCGGAGACCAAGACCCGTCAGAGGTGCGGAGCTTTTTGTCAGCACACGTCCAAGAGCTTGAGGGGCGAGGAGAAACAGTTATAGAAAAAATAATTCGGATTTTAAAACTATAAAATCGTCATCATCAAACAACAAACATACATTACGCACCACTCTTTCTCCTTTTGTGAAAAACGATTGGTACATCTTAGTGCCATAGATCAGTGTAATGTCATCAGCGGAGATGGAAGTCCGGTAAAAAATGTTGAAGGTGAGCCAATACAATGCCAACAACTGGAAAGCCTTAAACATCAAATCACTACCAAACAACTAGAAAAAAATGTAGCAAATCTGAAAGAGGCAGAGAAAAACCCGGGTGGAGTTATTTTTACAGAAGAAGGGAAGAAAATTCTGGAAAACCTTCAATCCTCAGAACAAGACATAGCATATATACAGGCGAATGCCCCATTATTCGCTCATGTACTAAACGAGCTCGGGATTCAGACCACCTCTTTGCAGCCCAAAGACCTATCAGAGGCTATTATAAAGAAAAATGCTGATATCACTCTTACACTCATACAGTATGGGGAGTATTCTGATGAAGAAATTCAACTCCTTCAAAAACCAACCGTAACTCTTTCGGCTCATGAAAAAACTCAAAAACAAGAGCTCTGGAAACGATTCACTGGAGAAACCGGAAGGGATGGAACAGGGTATAAAATATTGCAAGAACTCCAGAACCAAAGAGGTGGAAATCCCGATGAACTCTCGAGGGTATCAGCAGCTATACCTCTGCTCCTTGCTGGGCAAGGAAAAATAAACGAGAGTGTTCTTTTTCAATCTCAGTATCAACAAGATGCGAAAAACAGTGTATTTTGGAATCATCAAGCAGAAACATCAGTTCAGCATGTTACAAAAATGTCGGAGGAGTATTCGATGAAAGAAATAAAAGATGATGAGATCAGAACAATCATCAACAGAACAAAAGAGCGAATCCTCGCAAAAGGAAAGGGAGGTCAGTTAGAAGATGTACAGCTTCTGGCACTCGCTAGTATTATCAATAATAACGGAAGGGCTGATAATCAAGCGCAGCGAGCACTCGGCATTCAAACCATTCTTGACCTTACTGCTGAAGGAAAAAATCTCAACTATGGGAGAGTTCAGCTTTCAGAAAAAATAAATCAATGGAATCAGGAATATGGAAAACTTTTAGAGGGAAAAAAGTCTGATTTCTACGAAACAACAATAAAGGGCAAAGAAAAACAAGAGCAATTTATTCGACAAATTGCTGCCTATGAACTCGCCCAAACAGCCAGTAAGCTCATGGTCGCACAAGAACATGGTAGTGAAGCCGCTCAAACAGCAAATTTGATTGATAAATATTTTGGAACCCAGATTGGAAAAAGGATTGGAGCTGAAAAAATCAAAGAAGGAATGGGTCATAAAGTTTTGGGAGTAGATCTTCATTTCAGCGAAGCACAAATAAAAAATGCCGGTGACATTGCAAAAAATATCATGACCCCATCAGGCATTGCCACATTCTACCTCCTGAAATACGGAGGGGTGCTTATGACTATTTTTAATCTCATTGCCTTCGTTCAACACAGAAACCCGCAGGCCCTTGCGTATGCAGGAATAGGTGCTGGTATGACCTACGGTGGAGTGAGGTCGGTACGAGGAAACCTCGTCGATACTATGTTTCATCCCGAACGAAAAAACTTTCATATGCTCGGAGAAATCAATAATTCTAATCCTGAAATACTCGAAGAGCTGAGGGTAAACGGTAAATTTTATGAACAAATTGACCTGAATGACCCGCAATCAGAACAAATCTTTAAAAGAAAAATGAACTCTATGAAGGACAAAGAAGAAAGAAAAGAAGAGAAAGAGAGAAGAAAAGCAAAGGAAAAAGGAGAGTCCAGAAGAAAACAAAGGTACACACCCCTTCTTTCAAAGAATGAATTTCTTACCGTAAAAACATATGACGAAGAGGGAAAAGAAAAGGTAACGAATGGATCATTGCAGAGACTCCTCCTGAAAGGTGCTGATACTGAATATATCGCCAGCCTTGATGATAAGGAAGTTAATCAGAGCAATAGATATAAAACTCTGGAATGGCTCTTCAGGAAGAATGTAAAAAACGGAGACCTCCACGAAATGGAAATGCTTTCCGACCTCATCAGGAAAACAAAAAGAGGAAAAATAAATGATAAAAATGGAGTGCAAAGTTCTTTGGATAGACTTTTGAATAGAGAAACTCGACAATAAATGGCTACCCATCAATCTCTCACCGGCATAAACAACAACACTCCTTTAAATGCAGATATCCAAAAAGAGCTACAAACAGAATCTGACAAAGAGGACTTTTACACACGAGTTGCTTTTTGGGAACAACAGTATAAAGACTCACAGATAAATGGAGAAAATGACCCCAACGCCAAAAAAATTGGTTTGCTGGCAACAAAAATTGAATCTGACCAAAGAGATTTACTTCGTACAGACCCTCTTCAAGAAGCCATCATTGCACTCGAAAACGCACATATCATTGTAGAAAATGCAAAGAGAGATACTCCCTTACTCGGGGGAATGAATAAAGATTCACCATCATACCAAGACCGCATTTGGTTTGCTGCGATGCAAATTATCAGTGAAAAAAGTCTTTGGGAAGAATACACAAGAGGTGAAAATAATATT
>JANTGK010000081.1 GCA_024762935.1 Candidatus Peregrinibacteria bacterium
AATATTATTTTCACCTCTTGTGTATTCTTCCCAAAGACTTTTTTCACTGATAATTTGCATCGCAGCAAACCAAATGCGGTCTTGGTATGATGGTGAACTTTTATTCATTCCTCCGAGTAAGGGAGTATCTCTCTCTGCTTTTTCCACAACAGTATGTGCGTCTTTCAGTGCAGTGATGGCTTCTTGAAGAGGGTCTGGGCTTTGATCAGATTCAAATTTCGTTGCCAGTAAACCAATTTTTTTGGCGTTCGGGTCATTATCTCCATTTATCTGTGAGTCTTTATACTGTTGTTCCCAAAAAGAAACCCGTGCATAAAAGTGCTCTTTGTCAGATTCTGTTTGTAACTCTTTTTGGATATCTGCATTTAAAGGAGTGTTATTGTTTATGCCAGTGAGAGATCTGTGGGCGGCCATTTATTGTTGAGGTTCTCTATTCAAAAGTCTATCCAAAGGAGTTTGTATTTTTTTAGTCTCATTTATTTTTCCTCCTTTTGTTTTTCTGATGAGGTCAGAAAGCATTTCCATTTCGTGGAGGTCTCCGTTTTTTACATTCTTCCTGAAGAGCCATTCCAGAGTTTTATATCGGTTCCTCTGGTTAATTTCCTCATCATCAAGGCTGGCGATATATTCAGTATCAGCACCTTTCAGGAGGAGTCTCTGTAATGATCCATGTGTTACTTTTTCTTTCTCCTCTTCGTCATATGTTTTTACGGTAAGAAATTCATTTTTTGAAAGAAGGGGGGTATACCTTTGTTTTCTTCTGGACTCTCCTTTTTCCTTTGCTTTTCTTCTCTCTTTCTCTTCTTTTCTTTCTTCTTTGTCTTCAATAGAGTTCATTTTTCTTTTAAAGATTTGTTCTGATTGCGGATTGTTGAGGTCGATTTGTTCATAAAATTTTCCGTTTACCCTTAATTCTTCGAGTATTTCAGGATTAGAATTATTGATTTCTCCGAGCATATTAAAGTTTTTTCGTTCGGGATGAAACATGGTATCGACGAGGTTTCCTCGTACCGACCTTACTCCACTGTAGGTCATGCCAGCACCTATTCCCGCATACGCGAGGGCCTGCGGGTTTCTGTGTTGAACGAAGGCAATGAGATTAAAAATAGTCATAAGTACTCCTCCGTATTTCAGGAGGTAGAATGTGGCAATGCCTGATGGGGTCATGATATTTTTTGCAATGTCACCAGCTTTTTTTATTTGTGCTTCGCTGAAATGAAGATCTACTCCCAATACTTTATGACCCATTCCTTCTTTGATTTTTTCCGTTCCAATCCTTTTTCCGATCTGGGTTCCAAAATATTTATCAATCAAATTTGCTGTTTGAGCGGCTTCACTGCCATGCTCTTGTGCGACCATAAGTTTACTGGCCGTTTGGGCGAGTTCATAGGCAGCAATTTGTCGAATAAATTGCTCTTGTTTTTCTTTGCCTTTTATTGTTTTTTCGTAGAAATCAGGTTTTTTCCCTTCTAATAGTTTTCCATATTTCTGGTTCCATTCATTTATTTTTTCTGAAAGCTGAGTTCTCCCATAGTTGAGATTTTTTCCCTCAGCAGTAAGGTCAAGAATGGTTTGAATGCCGAGTGCTCGCTGCGTTGGATTTTCAGCTCTTCCGTTTTTATTGATAATGCTGGCGAGTGCCAGAAGCTTTTCATCTTCTAACTGACCTCCCTTTCCTTTTGCGAGGATTTGCTCTTTTGTTCTGTTGATGATTGTTCTGATCTCATCATCTTTTATTTCTTTCATCGAATAGTTCTCCGACATTTTTGTGACATGTTGAACTGATATTTCTGCTTGATGATTCCAAAATACACTGTTTTTCGAATCTTGCTGATACTGAGATTGAAAAAGAACGCTCTCGTTTAATTTTCCTTGCTCAGCAAGGAGCAGAGGTATGGCTGCTGATATCCTCGAGAGTTCATCGGGATTTCCACCTCTTTGATTCTGGAGTTCTTGCAGTATTTTGTACCCTGTTCCATCCCTTCCAGTTTCTCCGGTGAACCGCTTCCAGAGTTCTTGTCTATGGGTTTTTTCATGAGCAGAAAGAGTTGCGGTTGGTTTTTGAAGGAGTTGAATTTCTTCATCAGAATATCCCCCATACTGTATGAGCGTAAGAGCGATGTCAGGATTTTTCTCTATAATGGCTTCTGATAGGGCTTTGGGCTGCAAAGAGGTGGCCTGAATCCCAAGTTCGTTTAAACAATCGGCAAATAATGGGGCATTTGCCTGCATATATGCTAGGCCTTGTTCTGAAGATTGAAGGTTTTCTAGAATTTTCTTCCCTTCGTCTGTAAAAATAATTCCACCCGGGTTTTTCTCTGACTCTTTCAGATTTGCTACATATTTTGTTAGTTGGTTGTAAGTGATTTGATGTCTAAGGCCTTCAAGTTGTTGGCATTGTATTGGCTCACCTTCTGAATTTATTATTGTATTCCCATCACCACTGACGACATGGCACTGATCTATGGCACTAAGATGTACCAATCGTTTTTCACAAAAGGAGAAAGAGTGTTGCGTAATGTATGTTTGCTGTTTGATGATGACGATTTTATAGTTTTAAAATCCGAATTATTTTTTCTATAACTGTTTCTCCTCGCCCCTCAAGCTCTTGGACGTGTGCTGATAAAAAGCTCCGCACCTCTGACGGGTCTTGGTCTCCGAGTTGCAGTGTTTCGCCTCGATTTAAGCCTGATTTCATCTCAAAACTAATAGTTTTTGTTTCTATTTCGGGATTATAAATGACCCAAAACGTTTGCATGTTGCTATAGGGGTAATATCGACCATTAGCAAGAATTCCACTTGTTGTAAGCGAAATATCGATATCTTTCGGGGTATGATGGTTCGTCAGATAGTAGAGACCAGCAATGAGGACAATAACAATAACAGTTGTGTATGTTTCTTGCCAAATAGCCCATACAATAAACAAGAGTGCAAATACACCAGCGAATAGGACCCATTTTTCATCTCGTTGATAATCTTGATACTCAGGGGCACGCCAGGAGATAATCGGCCTTCCATAATTGATGCCATTATTTTTTGGAGCTGGTTTCTTTTTGCTCATAATATTTATAA
>JANTGK010000082.1 GCA_024762935.1 Candidatus Peregrinibacteria bacterium
AAAAAAAAAGCTTTTTTTTCATGAATAAAAAAATAAAAAAATATTGAATACATTTTTTATTCATTTCGAATAAATAAAAATGAATAAAAGGTAATCTAGGATTGATTTTTATGGATTTTTCAGGTATAATCTTTTGATAAAATTTAAATAAAAAATCTTGAAAAAAAATCTCTTTAGATTCGCGCTGCTTGCTGTAGTCATTTTCACCGCTTCAATTGGAGGTATTCGACCAACAAAATCTCAAGATTTTCTCATAGATTTTGACAGTGTTACAACAGGGTCAGAAGAGTATATTTCTACCGACTTTATTTTGCAGGGAGGAATCACGAGTATCGAGTCCGATGGAAGTTCAAATGATTTTATCATCCAATCAATAAATTTTACCAGTTTGGGAGTGTGTGGAAACGGAGTCATTGAACCAGGAGAGGTCTGTGATGGAACTCAATTTGCTGGTGCATCTTGTACAAGTTTTGCCTATGTATCAGGAACTCTTACTTGCAGTAGTGATTGCAAAACCATTGGCACAGAAAACTGCTCGTATCAAACCAGTGGAGGAAGTAATCAAACCAGTGGAGGAAACAGACACTCAAATGGAGGTGGAGGTGGAAGAAAGAACCCAGCGAGTTCCGACTACTGGAATGATGATTCTCCGCCAAAAGAAAATTCTGAAGAAGATTCCCCCTTGGCAGACAGTGACAATGCAGATACAGCAACAGGAGAAAAAGAAGGAGAAGATGAGAATGATAATGCAGACAAAGAAATAAGAAATCCAGGGGCAACGGAAGAAATTTTATGGCCAGAAGAAGTGACGAAAGAAATAGAACAACTCCTTCCAGAGAAAACAATCCCCGATACGACCACCATTCCAGATCAATTTCCTCAAGAAAAAACAATCGTGGGCGAATCACCCCCTCCTGTGATTGATGAGCAATCACCCGTCAATAATACTTCCAAAAATCAAGAGCAAGACTCAAAGAAGAGTTTGGCCGAAAGCAAAAGCCTCTCTCCCGAAGAAAACAAACATGCAAGTGCATCTCCCACAAGTGAAGATATTAATATTTTTAATCACCTCTCACCCGTCAAAAATGGAGGTATAATCATAACGAGAGACGAAACACCGCTGTTTGTAGAGCAAGTTGATCCAGATGGACTATATCTCATCACCTATCAGGATGAAGCAGAAACAATTCTCTCTCAGGAAACCATTACAACAGATGCCAGTGGACTGCTTTCTTTTACGACAAAATTTCCACTGGAAGAAGAAAAACAATATCGTCTTACCATTGAGAAAATAGACAATTCCAATGCTCTAAAAGATTCTCCAAATAAACAAAACAAAGCCAAAGAAATAGTACATTTTTCTCTTTCTCTTGAAAAAACAGAAGAGGGAGTTGAGGTCATGACATTTGGAGAAAAAAATATTAAAAAAACGTCATACACACAAGAAATCAATCTCGGAGTACTCGACATATCAGAAAATAATATCATTACCGGTAGGTGGAAACCCGAATCTGAAATATTTGTCTACTTTCAAAAAGTTGAAGTCGACAAAACGTTTCAAGGAGATATCACGAGAAAGAAAATGCAAAATAAACATATCGCTATTGAAAAAGGAGCAACAGATTCTAAGGGATATTTCCATGTAAATATTCCGAAAGATCTGGCAGCTGGAAGATATAAAGCTGAAGTAATACCGGCAAGTTGGGCCAGAGATAAATCTTATGTTTTGCATAAAAATATTACATTCCTCTTTACCCTCAAACAGGAAAAACCACCCGACAAAAATCAGCCACCAGGAAACTCCATGTGGAATAGCAAGTGGTTCCATTTTCTCATCCTCATCGCAACCCTCTTCCTGATACTCTTGATCATCAAGAAAAAAAGAAACAAAAACAGATAAAAATATCCAAAAAAAGAACAAAAAAATGCTTCAGAAAGCGAAATTCATATCGGCACTGAAAAAAACAGGCACCTTTGGTGTCTGGTGCTGTATATGGAGTTTTCTTTCATTTGTACTCCTGAGCAGCCTTCCTTTTGCCGTGCAAGCGGCACCTGTTCCAGATCCAATTATTTATGAAGGACGACTCCTCGATACTGCTCAAGAACCAATCACAACAGAGCATGATTTCCGGTTCTCTTTCTGGTCGAGTAGTGATTATGTTGAGGCAACTGACAATAATGCGGGAGCCATCAATAATGGCTCTGGAAACTACTCTGGATGGCAGGAAGTTCAAGCAATAACTCCTTCAACATTTGGAACCTTCACCATAAAACTGGGGCAGGTCTCACCTCTACCAGAGATAGATTTTTCTGTCCATAAATACCTGCAAGTAGAAGTAAAAGCGAGTGGAGACCCCGATACCGCTTATCAGCTTCTTGACCCAACCGGAGACAATGGGCTCGATACGACAGATCGAAAAATGATTGGCTCTGTCCCCTATGCAAAAGTCGCGGGTACTTCTGGAAATACAAACCAAGAACGCCTCATTCTCGATGCCGATGATACGATATCAAATGCTGGAACAGGAAGTGTGCAATTGCAATTTGGAACGACACTTGGAAAAATTCTCGAATATGACATTGATAACGGATATTTCCGATTTACTGATGATGTTCGAATTGAAGGAGCACTGACGGTAACTGGTCTCATCAATGGTGTAGACGTCAGTGCCGCAAGTCATGCTCAAAACACTGATACCGGAACTGATAGTTCTACATTTATCATCAATACGGGAGGCCCTCAACTCATCTTTGATAGCAGTGGACTCTCTGGTGATAGAACCGTCTCGTTTACCGATGCGAACACCGTTGTTGT